>NZ_JBQTHF010000096.1:0-23655 GCF_052390155.1 Actinokineospora sp.
GATGGATCTGCTCGGGTGGTTGGCCGAGCGGGGGTACGTGGATGTGGACGAGGTCACCACGGCGAACGAGAAGATCACGTTCGCGCTGCCCCCGGAACTGCGCAGGGACCTCAAACCCACCCGCTGAACTACCGATGTGACCGAACGACGGCACGGTGGCCGCGTCGGCGCGGGACCTAGTCGAAGGACAGCGACGAGAAGTACAGGTCCCGATTGACCGCGACGGCGGCGATCAGGCCGTCTCCCATGGCGCGGGCCACGAAGGTGAGACCGGGCTCCTGGTCGCGACGCCGCGCCATGTCCCCGACCGCGTACACCCCGGGCACGGAGGTCTGCCCCAACTCGTCCACCACGACGGAGTCGTCTTCCAGGTGCTCACACCCGAGGCCGCGGGCGACCTCGGCGCGCTGTCGCGTCGGCGCGTGCACGAACACCGCGCGCCGGTCGAGCGACGTGCCGTCTGCGAACACGAGCCGGACCCCGCCCGGGGTGTCCTCGACCGCGGTCAGCGTGCCGGCGCGGGGTCGAATGCCCGCCGCGCAGAGCACGACCAGTTGGTCCTCGCCGATGGTGATTCCGTTGGCGCAGAAGACGACGTCGGAACTCCACTGGGTGAGGTGCGCCGCAACATAGGCGTCCACTATGGACAGTGCGAGTACGGCGAGCGGCTCGTCGCGCACCTCCCAGCCGTGGCAGTACGGACAGTGCAGCACGGTGCCGCCCCACCGTTCGGCGAGCCCGGGAACGGGGGGAAGGTCGTCGATTACCCCGGTGGCGAGCACCACCCGGCGTGCCAGGACGGACTCCCCATCGGACAGCGCGACCGCGAAGTCGTCCCGCGCACCGGACACCGACGACACCTCGCCGTCGACGACCGACACGGTCGGGTACCGGTCGAGTTCCTTGCGCGCGCACCGGGCGAGTTCCGCGGGCGACACGCCGTCGTGGCCGATGACGCCGTGCACTCCGGCGGCGGGAGCGTTGCGCTGGTCACCGCCCGAGACGAGGACCACGTCGCGCCGAGCCCGGCCGAGGACCTGGGCCACGCTCAGCCCGGCGGCCCCACCGCCGACGACAATCACGTCTCGCACCACAGCACCTCCGCCAAGACTCCACTATTCCCTAGATAAAGACACTATCGGCGGACCTGGATGCCGTCCAGGTGGTCAGGAGACGTCGCGGCGCACCGAGAGCAGCGTTCCCGCGATCGCGAACACGACCCCGTAGGCCAGCAGCACGAGGCCGCCCTGCCACGGTTCCAGCAGCCGCTGGTTGGCCTGCACCACCTGGGTCAACGCCTCCTCGGCCGCTCCGGGCAGGAACCGCGTCCACTCCCCCAGTGCGGAGATCCTGGTGACGATGGGCTCCACGACGAACAGGTAGATGAGCAGCCCCACGACGGTGGCGACCTGTTCGCGCAGCAGGGCGCCCAGGCCGACGCCGATGATGCCGAAGATCGCGGCCCCGGCGACCACGCCGACCAGGATGTCGGCCTTGCCGTCCAGTGTCACGTCGATCCCCTTGGCACTGAGCCAAGGCACGGCGATGGCCAGCATGACACCGATGCTGAACAGCGAGTAGAGCACGCCCGCCGCCGCGTAGGTGATCAGCTTCGCCACCACGAGCCTGCCCCGCCGCGGCGTGGCCAGGAAGGACGCGGTCACGGTCCGGTGCCGGAACTCCGCGGTGAGGCCGATGGCGCCCAGGACCGCGACCAACGTGGCCGCGCCCTGCGCGGTGCCGAACACCAGCCCTTGGCCCTGCGCGGTGGACAGTGGCGGCGACGGGTTGTCCGGGTCGTCGCCGAAGGCGATGGCGAGGCTCGCGTACAACGCCGTGAGGGCACCCGCTCCGAGCAGCAGCCACAGCCACAGCCTGCTGGCGAACAGCTTCTGGAACTCGGCCACGACCAAGCGCCGCATGTCAGCTCACTTCCGATGTCGAGGCGGCCGGAGTTGGCGCCGAGTCGCCGGTCAGGGCGAAGAAGACCTGTTCGAGGTCCGATCCCTCCGCGTGCAGGCCGTGTAGTTCGATCCCGGCGCGGAAGGCCAGGCCGCCCACCCGTTCGGCGGACGCTCCCGACACGCGCACGGTCCGCGGGTCGACCCGCTCGCCCGCGAGGCCGTCCCGGGACAACGCGTCGAGCAGGTCCGCCGCCTGGGGGGTGCGCACGGACACCACCTGGTGCCCGGAGTCCGCCAGGTCGTCCAACGCGCACTGGCGCACGAGTCGGCCGCTGTTGATGATCACCACCTGGTCGACCAACTGCCGCACCTCGGAGAGGACGTGGCTGGAGACCAGGACAGTGCTGCCTTCGTCGGCGAGCCCGCGCAACAGGCGCCGCATCCAGGCGATGCCCTCGGGGTCGAGTCCGTTCGCGGGTTCGTCGAGCACGAGCACCCTCGGCCTGCCGAGCAGCGCGGTCGCCAGCGCGAGCCGCTGCCGCATGCCCAGCGAGTAGCCGCGCACCGCGCGCCGAGCCGCTGCGGTGAGGCCGACCGTCTCCAGCACCTCGTCCGCCCTGGTCCGCGGATACCCGTTGACGGTGCAGTAGATCCGCAGGTGATCACGGCCGCTGCGAGCCGGGTGGAATCCGGACGCCTCCAGCGCGGCACCGACCTCGTCGTTGGGCCGGGCGATGTCGGCGTAGGGCAGGCCGCCGATGGTCGCGCGGCCGGAGTCTGGCCGGATCAGCCCAAGCAGGATGCGCAGTGTGGTGGTCTTCCCGGCGCCGTTCGGGCCGAGGAAACCGGCGATCGAGCCCGGCTCGACGGTGAAGCTCATGTCGTCGACGGCCTTGACCGCGCCGAAGGACTTCGTCAAGCCCGCCACCTGGATCAGGCCGGGAACGCCAGTGGGCACCATGGATGCGTACACTACAACATAGTGTAGTACCTATTCAATTCGGTGGGCGGTTGACTCTGCCGCTTGGCCGCGGATAACCTGCGGTTCGGCCAGTCTTCCAAAGATCTGTGAAACTTAAGTGGAGTGGGTGCGCCATGTCGATGCTGGAGGAGAAGCTCTACCCCGGGACGAAACAGGAGGATCTGCCGTGGTCTCCGGCCGACGGTCCGACGATCATCGACCTGTTCGCCGACCACAAACACATGGTGGACCCGTACCCGCACTACCAGCGGCTGCTCGCCGAGGCGCCGGTCCACCACGCCGGTGACGCCATCGTGCTCACCCGCTACGTGGACGTGGCGGCGGCGCTGCGGCACCCGCTGGTCAGCGTCGACGACCGCAAGGGCAAGTCCCAGCAAGAGATGGTCGACAGCGGCTCGCTGCCTGCCGAGTTGGTGTCCAGCATGGAGCAGCGGTCCTTCCTGCACCGCGACCCGCCCGACCACACCCGGCTGCGCGGCCTGGTCGCCGACGCGCTGAACACCCGGCGGATGGAGGGCTTCCGCGCAAAGGTGCAGGGCATGGTCGACGGCTTCATCGACGCCGCCGCGGCCAACGGCGGCATCGAGCTCATCAACGACCTGGCGTTCCCGCTGCCGATCACGATCATCTGCGAGATCCTCGGCGTACCCGCCGACGACCACCTCGGCGAGGTGAAGCCCTGGACCAGGTCGCAGTTGTGCTGCGACTTCGAGGCGCCGACCACGGCCGGGGCCTGCGCGGAATACAGCATGCACACCCAGGACGAGTTCACCAGCTACTTCGCCGAGCGCATCAGCGAGAAGCAGTTGAACCCCGGCAACGACCTGATCTCCGCCCTGCTGCGAGCCCACCGCGCAGGCGAGACCACGCTCTCCGAGATCAACGACACGTGCAGGCTGCTGGTGGTCGCCGGGCACGAGACGACGGTCAGCCTGATCGCCAACGGCATGCTCGCGCTGATCCGCAATCCCGAGCAGATGGCGCTGCTGCGCGGCAACCCCGACCTCGCCGCGTCGGCGGTCGAGGAGGTGCTGCGCTACGACTCGCCCATCCAGTTCACGCGGCGCTATGCCCTGGAGGACATCGAGATCAACGGCATCAAGATCCACAGCGGCCAAATGATCCTGCTGTGGCTGGCCACCGCCAACCGTGACGGAGACCGGTTCCCCGACCCGGACCGCTTCGACATCACCCGCGAGAACAACCACCACCTGGAGTTCGGCGCCGGCATCCACTTCTGCCTCGGCGCCTCGCTGGCGCGAATGCAGGGCGAGGTCGCGCTCACCACCCTGGCACGCCGTCTGGTCGACCCCTCGCTGGAGGCGGACCCGCCCAAGTACATGCCCGACGCCGTGCACGCCATCGACACGCTTCCCATCACGTTCCGTGCAGTCACGCCGCACTAGCGGCCACCGTTGGGGAACTCATGACGCAACATCGGCAGGCTCCCCGATCCGCTTCGCCCGTGGTCGTCACGGGCGGAGCGGGGTTCCTCGGCTCCCATCTGTGCGAACGCCTTGTTCGACAGGGGCACACGGTGATCTGTGTCGACGACCTGTCCACCGGCAGCCTGGAGAATCTCGGCTCGTTCCACGACGACCCGCGCTTCCACTTCGTCGAGGCCGAGGTGACCCGCACGTCGCTGCGCAGTGAACTCGCCCGGTTCGCGCCGCGGTACGTCGTGCACCTCGCCTCGCCCGCCTCGCCGGAGGACTACCTGCGCATGCCGCTGCGCACGTTGCGCTGCGGCTCGCTGGGCACCGAGCACGCGCTGGACCTCGCCGTGGCCGCCCGTGCCCGATTCCTGCTGGCCTCGACCTCGGAGGTCTACGGCGACCCGCTGATCCACCCGCAGGTCGAGTCGTACTGGGGCAACGTCAATCCGACCGGACCGCGGTCGGTCTACGACGAGGCCAAGCGGTATGCCGAAGCGCTGACGATGGCCTACCACCGCGAGACCGGTCTGAGCACCGGGATCGCCCGGTTCTTCAACACCTACGGGCCGCGGATGCGTACCGACGACGGCAGGCTCGTCCCCCAGTTGATCAGCGAGGCGCTGCGCGGCGACGCACTGAGCATCCACGGGGACGGCACGCAGACCCGATCACTGTGCTATGTGGACGATCTGATCGATGGGCTGCTTCGCCTGCTGCACAGCGATGTCCACGAACCGATCAACATCGGCAATCCAGAGGAGTACTCGGTCCTGGAGATCGCGGGGATCGTCGCCGACGTCACCGGGATGAGCACCGGCCTGCGGTTCACCTCACCGCGCTCGGACGACCCGACCCGGCGCAGGCCGGACATCAGCAGGGCACGCGAGGCCATCGGCTGGTCGCCCAAGATCAGTGTCCGCGACGGGATCGCCATGACCGCGGACTGGTTCCGCGCCGCACGGCGCTATCCCGCACTCGGCACGGAGGCACTGCCCGCCGGGTGATCCCCGGATGGGATCACCCGGTCGCCGACTCGCGCGAGCGTCGACAGCCGGGCGCTCGAATCGACCGCCACCAGCCGCAGGGTCTCGTGCAGGTGGTCGAAGACCGCCGCGATCTCGGCCCGGTCGAAGCGCATCGAGTTGTACATGAACTCGCCCGCCATGCCACCGTCCACAGGAGACCGGTGCAGGTAGACGAACAGGTCGGCGGGCGGCATGTCCACCGCGCCCTCGCGCCGCGGCCACCACGGACGTGCGGCCACGCCGCCCGGCAGGTCGACCGCTCCGGTGTCCTCGTCGACCCATTCCAGCGCGATCCCCTGCGTGCCCATGCCGTTGACCGTGGCGAACTCCTGGATCTCCGCCATCGCCTGCAGGGGCAGCGCCTGGTGCTCCCAGCCCGCCCGCAGACCCGCGCGCACCCGCTCGACCAACTCGGCGAAGCTGGGATCCCCGGACATGTCGGTGGGGAACATCATGCCGTGCACGAAACAGCCGACCACGTCCTGGATCTCCGGGCGAATCCGCCCGCCCGCCGGCGCCGACACCGTGATCTTGTCCCCGCCCACGCGCGACCACACGACGGCCTGCACCGCGGCCATGAGCGTCGCGAACAGCGAGGTGTGCGCGGCCCGCGCGAGGGCGGCGAGGCCGTCGGCGATCACGCGTTCGACGCGGACGTTCAACACCGCTCCGCGCATCCGGTCCAGCGGGACGGGCGGTCGCGTGCTGGGCAACTGCATCGGCGGGGCGCCCGCCATCCGGTCGCGCCAGAAGGCGATCGTCCGCGCCAGCCGCTCCCCCGCCAGGTGCTCCCGTTGCCACAGCGCGAAATCGGCGTAGGTGACGGGCAGTTCGGGCAGGTTCGGCGCGGCGCCGACAGCGCGGGCCCGGTACAGCTCGAAGAGGTCTCGGGTGAGGATGCCGAGTGACCAGCCGTCGCAGACCAGGTGGTCGACGGCCAGCAACAGAATGTGCCGCGCGGGTGCGGTGCGGACGAGGGCGAACCGGAACAGCGGACCGCCGCGGGCGGGCGCGAAGCTCAGCGCGACCTCCTCGGCGAGCACCCGCCCGGCCGCGCGATAGGCGTCCTCAATGGACAGTCCGATGACGTCGTGCCGGGCCAGGGCCACGGGCACGGTCGGCAGAACTTCCTGGCCGAGCCGCCCCTCGGCGTCGGTCCGAAACACGGTACGCAGTGCGGGATGGCGCCGCACCAGGTCCCGCACGGCGTCGGTGAGCGCGGGCGCGTCCAGGTCGCCGACGAACTCCACGGCGGTCCGCGGCACGTAGGCGGTGTTGCCCGGCGTGAGCAGATTGAGAATCTGGACCATCTCCTGGGGGTAGGTCAGCGGGACCAGGCCGGCGTGGTCGCGGCTCGCGATCTCGGGGAAACCCGACGGCTCGGCGCGGCTGTCGCGCTGTTGGCTGATCCACTCCGCCAGCTCGCCGATCGTCGGCCGGTCGAAGATGGCGCCGACCGGGACGTCGATGTCGTTTCGGTGCAACTGGGCCGAGACCCGCATGCTGCGCAGCGAGTCCCCGCCCAGTTCGAAGAAGTTGTCGCGGGTGCCCACGGCGTCCACGCCGAGCACGTCGCACCAGATCGAGGCCAGCAGTCGCTCGACCGGCGTCCGCGCCGGTGTGTACTGAGTGGACAGTTCCGGCCGCGTCGCCGCGGACCGCGCCAGGGCCGCCCGGTCGAGTTTGCCGTTGGCCGTGCGCGGCAGTTCCGACACGACCAGCACCCGCGCCGGAACCAGGTAGGCGGGCAGCCGCGCGGACACGAACGTCCGCAACTCGGCCGCGGCCGGCGGGCGCGCACCGCCCACGACATAGGCGACCAGGCTCCTGCGACCCCGGTCGCCGTGCACGCCAACGGCGACGTCGGCCACGTCCGGGTGCGCGGCCAGCGTCTTCTCGACCTCGCCGGGTTCGACCCGAAATCCGTTGATCTTGACCTGGTCGTCGACCCGGCCCAGGAACCGGATGACCCCGTCCTGGCCGTGCCTGCCGAGGTCGCCGGTGCGGTACAGCCGTTCGCCGGTGACCGGGTGCAGCGGAAACGACGCGCGGGTCCGCTCGGGGTCGCGCCAATAGCCGCGGGCCACGCCGCTGCCACCGATGTAGAGCTCGCCCGGCACACCGGCGGGCACCGGCCGCATCCCCGAATCCAGGACGTGGAAGCGCTGGTTCGCCAGCGGCGTGCCGTACGGGATGGAGTCCGCCGCGGGATCGACGGCGCCCACGGGATGGCAGATGGACCAGATGGAGCCCTCGGTGGCGCCGCCGAGACTCACCACCGCGGCGTCCGGGACCAGTGCGCGGAAGCGGTCCGGCAGCGACACCGGTATCCAGTCGCCGCTGAGCAGTGCGAGGCGCAGGGTGGCCAGCTTGCCGGGCTCGTCGGCCGTGCGGTCGACAAGCCGGTCGAGCAGGGCGGGCACCGAGTCCCAGACGGTGACGCGTTCGCTGGCGATCCACTGCGCCCAGCGGGCCGGGTCCGGCCGGGTGGCCGGTTCGGGCAGCACGACGGTGCCGCCCGCGGCGAGGATGCCGAACACGTCCCACACTGACAGGTCGAAACTGAGCGGCGACAGCGCCAGGACCCGGTCCCCCGGGCCGACGCCGAACCGCTCGTTGACGTCCAGGATCGTGTTCACCGCGGTGCGGTGTTCCACCGCGACGCCCTTGGGCTCCCCGGTGGAACCGGACGTGTAGACGACGTAGGCGAGGTCGGCGGTGGCGGTGGGATCGGCGGGCGGCGGCGACGTCGCGGGCGGGTCCTCGGCACCCACCGGCACCGGACGCACACCCGCGGGCCACACCAGCTCCCGAACCGCGTCGGCCTGGGTCACCGCGAGCGTGCAGTCCCCGAGACTGAGCAGCCGGTGGACACGCTCGACCGGCCACGCGGCATCGATCGGCAGATAGGCCGCGCCCACGCGCAGGACGGCAAGCACCGCGACGACCTGTTCCCACCCGCGCGCCATCACGACCGCGACGAGCCGGTCCGGCCCGGCGCCCGCCTCGACCAGCCGCCTGGCCAGGGCAGCCGACCGGTCGGCGAGTTCGCCATAGGACAGGCGCCGTCCCGGCGACACCACCGCTTCGGCGTCGGGCAGGCGCGCGCACTGCCGCAGTACCAACGTGTCGAGCCGGACATCGGGGAGCGCGCGGCCGGTGTCGTTCCACGCCGCCAACTCCGCGAGTTCGGCGTCGTCGAGCATCGGCAGCCGATCGAGGTCGAGATCCGGCGAGTCGATCATGGCGGCCAGCACCCGGCGGAAGTGCCCGGCCAACCGACGCATCCAGGGGCGATCGAAGCGGGAGGTGTCGTAGGTCAGCCGGATGCGGATCGCGTCCTGCGCGGTGACGATCACGGTGACCGGAAAGTTCGTGTGACCGGTACCGCGCAGGGTGCGCATCGCGACGCCCGCGGTCGTGCCGGTTCCGGTGGCGTCTGCGAGGTGGTTCTCGAACGCCAGCACCGTCTCGAACAGGGGGGTACCCCGCGGAACCTGGCTCATCGCATGGACTTCCGGCAGCGGTGTGTGCTCGTGGTCGCGCGCGTCGGCCTGGTCGCGCTGGATCGCCCGCAGCCAGGGCACCACCCGCCCGGCGCCGACCAGCACGCGCAGCGGCGTGGTGGCGACGAAGGGGCCGACCATCGACTCGACGCCAGCGAGGTCGGCGGGGCGGCCGGAGCTGGTGACGCCGAAGACCACGTCCGACTGCCCGCAGTACCTGCTCAGCAGCACGGCCCAGGCGCCCTGGATCAGGGTGTTGACGGTGAGCCGGTGTCGACGTCCGAACTCGGCTGTCGCTGCGCTCCGCTCCCCGGTCAGCTCGTACACGACGGTGTCCAGTCCGCCGTCCGGGGTCGGCGCCATCCCGTCGGGAAGTCGCAACGGGGTGTGGAATCCACCCATCCGCTCCTTCCAGTAGCGCTGGCCGCCGCTCGGCGGGCGCTCGTCCAGCCAGGCCACGAATTCGCGGAACGGTCTGCGCGCCGGGCCCGCGGTCGTACCGCCGAGCCGGAGTCGCCGATGGGTGTCGAGCAGTTCGCGGCGCAACTCGCCGACGCTCCACCCGTCGAGGACGGCGTGGTGGCACGACCACATCAGCCACAGCCGGTCGTGGTCCACACGGATCGCGGTGAGCCGGACCAGCGGCGGACGGTCGAGATCGAAACCGGTGTCCCGGTCCTCGGCGAGCAGGGCGTCCAGCATGCCGTCGCGGACCTCGTCCGGCCGCGTCCGCCAGTCGAGCACCGCCATCGGCGCCCGCACGACTTGGCGCACCACCTGCAGCGGCCGGTCGACCTCGCGCCAGAGGAAACCCGTGCGCAGCACCGGATTGCGGTCCACGACGAGCTGCCACGCCTCGGCCAGGCAGGCGAGATCCAGCTCGCCCGCGAGTTCCCACACAACCTGTTCGACGTACACACCGGGCCTGACGGCGCTCACCGAGTGGAACAGCATGCCCTGCTGGGGCGCGGTCAGGGGGTAGATGTCCTCGATGTCAGCCATGTGGTGGTTCCTCAGTTCGGCCGAGTGCGCTCAGCACGTGGTCGAGTTCGGTGCCGGTGAGCCGGGCGAGCGGGAAGTCCGCGGGCGTGTACCCGCTGTCCGCCGCGCGGGTCCGCACGCTCTGCCGGTCGTGTTCGGGCGCCGCGCCCGCGGTCTCGGCGACCGCGGCCAGTTCGGCGACGGTGGGTCGGTCGATGACCTGTCGCGGGGTGATCCGCAGGCCCCGACGCCGCGCGAGCGTCACGATCCGCAGCACACCGAGGGAATCCCCGCCGAGTTCGAAGTAGTCGTCCCGCACACCGACCTCGGCGAGGCCGAGCACCGCACACCAGACCTCGGCGATGGTCTGCTCGGCGACCGACCGCGGGACCGCGAAGTCCGTCGCGATGGCCGGGCGACCAGGCCCGGGATCGGGTAGCGCGGCACGGTCGAGCTTGCCGTTCGGCGTGCGCGGCAGGGACTCCAGCACGACGAAGCGGCCGGGGATGGCGTGCGCGGGCAGGACGCCGGACAGGAATCGTCGCAGCGACTCCGGGCCCGGCGCCGCGGCGACGGGCACCACGTAGCCGACGAGGATCGCGGGATCGGCACCGCGGACCGCCGCGGCGGCCGACCGGACCCCCGGGTGCCGCAGCAGCGCGGCCTCGACCTCGCCCGGTTCGACCCGGACGCCGCGGATCTTCACCTGGGCATCGGCGCGGCCGACGAACTCCAGCGTGCCGGTTGCGGTCAGCCTGGCCAGGTCTCCCGTCCGGTAGAGCCGCTCGCCGGTCCCCGGGTGCCGCACGAACCGCAGGCTGGTCCCGTCCGGGTCGCGCCAGTAGCCCCGCGCCAGGCCGGCGCCCGCGATGCAGACCTCGCCGGTCGCTCCACTCGGGACGGACCGCAGGCGCCGGTCGAGCAGGAACACGGTGGTGTTGGCGACCGGACGCCCGATCGGGATCGTCCCCGTGCCGGACTCGACCCGGTGGACGGTCGACCAGATGGTGGTTTCCGTCGGCCCGTAGAGGTTCCACACCGCCGCGGTCCGCGCGAGCAGGTCCGCCGCCAACTCCTCGGGCAGTGGTTCGCCCCCGGACAGGCACACCAGCCGCGCCGCGCCGGTCCAGCCGCAGTCGAGAAGCATCCGCCACGACGTCGGGGTGGCCTGCATCAGCGTGATGTCGTGTGTCCCCACCAGCTTGGCGAGCGCGAAGCCGTCGGCCGCCTCGGCATCGTCGGCGACGACGAGCCGGGCGCCCGCGGTCAGTGGCAGGAACAACTCCAGCACGGCGATGTCGAACGACACCGTGGTGACCGACAACAGGCGGTCCTCGGCGCTGATTCCGGGCTCGCTCGCCATCGCGGTCAGCAGGTTCGTCAGGGAGCGGTGGCTGACCTGTACGCCTTTGGGGACACCGGTCGAGCCGGAGGTGTAGATGACGTACGCGGTGTCGTCGGGGCTTCGCGGTGGCGCGGCCGGTGCCGCCGGTTCCGCGGTGTCGTCGGTGGTGTCGTCGGTGGTGTCGAGGACCGCCAGACCGGGGATCGCGCGAACCGGGTCGGGGACGGTGCCGTCGCCGATGAGCAGCGCCGCACCGGAATGCGCCAGCATGTACCGGAGCCGCTCGACCGGGTAGCGGGGGTCGAGGGGCACGTAGCCCGCGCCGGACTTCAGCACCGCGAGCAGCATGGTGACCAGGCCGATCCCGCGCGGTGCGAGCACCCCGACGAGCGAGCCGGGGCCTGCGCCGAGCCGTCGCAGCCTGCGCGCGAGCCGCTCGGCCGCCTGGTCGAGTCCCCGGTAGGTGATCGCGCGGGCACCGCAGACGACCGCGACGCGATCGGGACCGCGCCGTGCCTGTGCGGCCACGAGATCGTCCACCGGGTGATCGGGAACCGGCGCGGACGGACCACTGAGGACAGCGGGTCCATCCTGTGGAGCGTGCGTGGGCAGGTCGCCGACCGTCGTGGCCGTGCCGTGCGCGATCGCGCCGAGTACCGCGGCGAAGTGGCGGGCGAACACGCGGGCCCGGGACACCGCCAGCCGCGCGGAGTCGTACTGGATGGTCAGACCCGGAGTCCTGCCCGGTGCCACGAGTACCGCGACCGGCCACTCGGTGCGCCCGCGCAGCGAGCGCCTCCGCAGGGCGAACCCGGTGCCGGTCGTGGCGGCCTGCTCGATCTCGGAGATGACCACGGAGTCGAACATCGGCTCCCCCGCGGCAGGCGGGCCACACTGGGCGATCGTCCGCAGGCTGGTGTGCTCGTGGGGTCGGCTGTCCACCCGCCAACTCTGCACGGCGGCCAGCCACGAGGTGAGCCGGTCGCCGTGCGGGACGGTTACCGGCATCGGGATCGTGGCGACGTGGCAGCCGAGTCCGGTGTCGGGCAGGTCGTCGGGTCTGCCGCTCACCGCGACCCCGAAGACCACCTCGTCCTGCCCGGTGTGGTGGGCCAGCACCGCGGCCCACGCGCCGTGCGCGAGTGTGGTGAAGGTCAGCCGGTGGCGTCTGCCGAACTCGGCCAACGCCGCCGCTGTCGCCGCGGGCAGCGGGACCGGGACCTCGTCCAGGTCGGGCGCGGTGCGATTGGACGGACCGACCAGCGACGTCGGCGACCCCAGGGCCGACAGCGAGGTGCGCCAGAACACCTCGTCCCCGGCCCGGCAGGCGCGGTCGGTCAGCCATCGCACATAGCTCCGAAACGGCGCGGCCACGGCGGTCGCGGGAACTCGCCCGGCGGCTCGGGCCGTGTAGGTCTGGGCGATCTCGGCTTCGAGCAGGGCCACCGACCAGCCGTCGAGGACGAGGTGGTGGAAGGTGAACACGAGTTCCCAGCAGTGCTCCAGCCGGAACAGCGTCATCCGGGCCAGCGGGGCCCGGTCGAGGTCGACTTCGCGCGTGCGCTCCTCGGCGGACTGCCGCTCGATGACGACGTGCTGGTCGCCGGATGTCCGGCCGCGCAGATCCACCATTCGCACCGGCATCGACGCGGTCTCGGCCGCCGCCAGTTCGGGCTCGCCCGACCGCGACCAGCGCACCGCGCACCGCAGGATCTCGTGCCGCCGGACGACGTCGTCGACCGCGTCGCGGAACGTCGACTCGTCCAGCGTCCCGTCGATGGCGTAGCGGGCCTGCACCACGTAGAGACCCCGACCGGGGTCGGCCAGGTACCGCAGCAGCATCCCCTGCTGGACCGGTGTCAGCGGAATCGGCCCGGTGACTGTCCCTTGTGGACGCGCAAGCGGCACCCGGGTGAGGACCGCCGCCTGCTCGGCGATCGTCGGCGCCCGGAAGAACTGGTCGGCGGAGAGGGCATACCCGTTCCTGGTCAACTCGGCGATGATCCGCAGACCGCGGATCGAGTCGCCGCCCAGGTCGAGGAAGTTCTCGTGCACGCCGACCCGCTCGACCCCGAGCCCGGCGGCCCACAGCTCGGCCAGCAGCCGCTGCGCCGGGCCCGCCGGCGGGACGTACCCGTCGGCCGACGCTCGCGGCACGGCATCGGGCAGCGCGCCGCGGTCGAGTTTCCCGTTGGCGGTCAACGGCATCCGGGGCACCGCCACGATGACCGCGGGCACCATGTAGTGCGGCAGGTGCCGGCGCAGGTGCGTCCGCCAGCGGCCGATTCGGACCTGGTCCTCGTCGTCGGCGACCGGTCGGTTGGCCAGCGCGGCCCAGTCCGCGCGCGCTCGCGGTGCGGTCCCGCCGTCGCCGCCGTTCTTGCGGTAGGTGACGTCGAGGTGGCCAGGGCGGTCGCCGGAACAGCTCACCCGCACCGCGTACCCGAACGCCGCACCCAGCTCGCGCAGATCGCGCGGACTCGGGGAATCCGGGGCCGGGGCCTGCTCGGCGCGAGCGGCGGCTTCGGCGACCGTAGCGGCTCGGTCACCGGTGTCCCGCAGTGCGGATAGCCGGACCGCCCGCCGCACGCGCTCATCCGGTATCCCGAGCACGGCCAGGGATTCCGGTTCGGCCGCCAACCGCGCGCGCAGCCCGTCGCGGCCGAGGTCCGACCACGGGAGCCGCGGCGCGGGCACGGCGCAGGCGGTGTCGAACCGCAAGATCACGTCGAACCGGAACAGGGTGAGATCGTTGCGGTCGGGCGCCTCCTTGACGTGCGTCTCGACGCCGGTCAGCCGCGGCAGCTCGGCACCGAGCGCGCCGAAGAACCGGGGGTCCAGCACGAGTTCGTCCTCGCGCGCCGACCTCGCCTCGACCCGGGCCAGCACCTCGCCCACGGTGCCACCCGGTTCCGCGCGCTCCCACTCGATCGAGGCGTGCAGGGCGTCGAGCAGTGCCAGGTTGCGCACGTCGCCGACGACGATCCGGCCCCCTGGCGCGAGCACCCGCGAACACTCCCGCAGCACGCGCACCAGATACCCGGCGCTGGGAAAGTACTGCACCACCGAGTTCAGCAGGACCGTGTCCACCGAGCCACTGTCCATAATGGACAGATCGGCGGCGTGGGCGACGGCCAGCCGCACCCGCGCGTCCGCGCCGACCGCCGGATCGGCGCGCAGCCGCGAGATCGCCGCCGCCGACGAGTCGACGCCGTGGTAGGCCTCGCAGCTTGGCGCGACCCGGGTGAGCAGGATGCCACTGCCGCAGCCGACCTCCAGGACTCGCCGCGGCAGGCAGGCCAGCACGAGCGCCGCGGTGCGGTCGGCCCAGTCGGACATCTCCGCCCGCGGGATGGGCAGGCCGGTGCGCGGATCGGTCCACCCGACGAAGTCCTCGCGGGGTTCGGCGTGCTCGGTGGCGCCCGCGTAGAGCGAGTCGAAGACCCCGGCCCAGTCCGCGACCCGCCGCCGCTCGGCCGAACCGTCGTCCGGCCCGGCGACCGGCTCGACGTAGGCTGCCAGCGTCACCGGCTCGCCGACGCCGCGGCGCGCCAGGACAGCGACGTCGCGGACCTCGTCGTGGCCGCGCAGCACCGCCTCGATCTCCCCCAGCTCCACCCGATAACCACGCACCTTGACCTGCTGGTCACGCCTGCCGCGAAACTCGATCACGCCGTCCGCCCGGTGCGCGCCGTAGTCACCGGTCCGGTACCGGCGTTCCCCCGACTCGGGGTCGACTACGAAGCTCGCGGCGGTCCGGTCCGGGTCGTCCCAGTACCCGCGCGCGAGACCCGCGCCCGCGATGTGGAGCTGCCCGACGACGCCGACAGGCACCGGCTGCTGGTGCTGGTCGAGGACGTGGAACCGCTGATTGGCCAGCGGTCGCCCGTACGGAATGGACTCCCAGGCCGGGTCGACCCGATCGATGGGGTAGGCGATGGACCAGATCGCCCCCTCGGTCGCGCCGCCGAGGCTGACGATCTCCGCATCCGGTGCGAGAGCACGGAACCGGTCGGGCAGGCCGACTGAAATCCAGTCCCCGCTGAGCAGGGCCAGCCGCACGGACCCTAGCTCGGCCGCGGCGGACACCAGCAGATCGAGCAGTGCGGGCACGGAGTTCCACACCGTCACACCGGCCTCGCGCACCCAGCGGGCCCAGCACGCGGGATCGCGCGCGGCCTCTGGTTCGGGGATGACCACCGCGCCGCCCGCTGCCAGCATGCCGAACACGTCGAAGACCGAGAGGTCGAAGCTCAACGCGGAGACCGCGAGCACCCGATCGCCTGCCGCCACGCCGAACCGGCGCGCGATGTCGAGGATCGTGTTCACCGCGGCGCGGTGCTCGACGACCACGCCCTTCGGCTCCCCGGTCGAGCCGGAGGTGAAGATCACGTAGGCGACATCGGCCGCGGACTGTCCGCGGGTCGGCGGCGCCGCGACATCCCGGACGGCCGCGCGCGTCACCTCGATCACGTCGTCTGCGCCGATGCCGACCAGTCGCGGGCGAACCTCGGGCTGGGTGAGGACGACGGCGCAGCGGCACCGGGCGACGAGGCCGCGCAGTCGGGCGATCGGCCAGTCCGGTTCCATGGGCAGGTATGCCGCGCCCGCGCGTAGGACGGCCAGCACCGCGACGACCTGCTGCCAGCCCCGCTCCAGCACGACGGCGACCTGGCTGCCGCGGCCGACACCCCGCTGCCGCAGGTCCGCGGCCAGCGCCCGGGACCGTAGTTCCACCTCCGCGTAGGTGAACGCGCCCTGCGCGCAGATCACCGCATGCCGGTCCGGCGCGGTGCGAACCCGGCGGAGGAACAACTCCTCAAGGCGGCTGTCGGAGGGCAGGTCCGCTGCGGTGTCGTTCCACTCGGCGCGTTCGGCAAGCTCGTCGGCGGGCAGCGTGGGAATCTCGCGTACCGGCCGGTCCGGCTGGTCGAGCATCCCGGTCAGCAGGGCCAGGTAGTGCTCCCGGGTGGGTGCGGCTCCCCCGGCGGTGAACGTGCCGCTGATGCCCTGATCGTCGGTCGTGAACCGGATTTCGAGGCCCGCGCCGCGCACCGCGAGCCGCGGCGGATCCGGTGTCGGCCACAGGGCGTGCCGGACGTCGTCGACGAGTCGGTGGAAATCCTGGTCGGCGGCGATCTCGACGCGAATCCGGTCCGGGCCGCCGCCCGTCTCCAGGTCGATCTCGTCCGCACCCGCGCACCGCGCGACCAGCAGCACGAAGGGCGCCAGCAGCACCGCGCCCACGGCCTGCCCGTGTTGCGCGGCAAGGGAACGGGCCCGATCCAGCGGAAGCGGTCCGAGCGGCGCCGTGGTCGACATCGGGTCCGCCATCACCCCTTCCCCGGGCTACCATTCCGGCGGAGGCTACAACACAGTGAAGAACCTATACAATGAAGTCGACTCACGGCTTTCGTCCGATCCCGGTCGAGTCCTCGATCGACTCTTCGAGGTGACGGTCGCACTCGGCGACCACATGGCCACCTCTCTCGGCAGACGCGGCCTCACGCGCGCCCGCGCGACCATCGTCTGGCGCCTGTTCCACGACGGGGCGATGACCCAGCGGCGACTCAGCCAGGCACTGAAGGTGACCCCGCGCAACGTCACCGGCCTGCTCGACGGACTCGAAGAGGGCGGTTTCGTGGCGCGCAATCCGCATCCCACGGACCGGCGCGCGACGCTGGTGACCATCACCGCCAAGGGCCGGGCCGCCGCGCGGGCGATGCACGAGGACCACGAACGCTTCGCCGCGTCGCTGTTCGCCGAACTCGCCCCCGACGCGTTGACCGCCCTGCACCGCACGCTGACCGACGTGCTGCGACACCTGGACCAGCAGACCGACGCCGACGGTGGGACCTCGTAGCGTCGTGGCCGCGTTGACGCCCCTGGCGGGCGGCGAAGTCGTTCGCACGACACGATGATCCATATATCTATGGAGATTTGCAACGAGTTGCGTCGGTCTGCCGTGAACGCGCCACCGGCGACGGCGGGACCCGGAGCGGCATCCGCCCGAACGCGCGACGCGGGACTCCACCAGCGGTGTGCGTTGATCGATCTGCGACCTGACGCGCGCGTCGCTCTCAGTCATTCGCCCGGTCGAGAATGCGGTCGATACCGCAATGCGCGGCCAATGCGACCACGTCGCGAAGCCGGGCGAACACGGTGTGCGCACAGCACTCCTGAAGCGAGCCGTATTCGAGCCACTTTTGAGCGAAACAGCAGGTCGGACGGAGCCATCTGGATAACTCCATGCGAAAATGGAACAGTGAACAGTCAGATGCGCCCCAAGGATGTGTTGTTCGAACAGTTCGCCAGGGTGGGCAAGGCGTTGGCCAGCCCGAAGCGACTCGAACTCGTCGACGTCCTCGCGCAGGGTGAACGATCCGTCGAGTCACTGGCCCAGGCGACGTCGCTGAAACTGACGACGGCGTCAGCACACCTGCAGACCCTTCGCCAGGGTGGCCTCGTCGTCAGCCGCAAGGACGGGACGAGAATCTTCTACCGCCTCGCCGGCGAGGACGTAGCTCGACTGTTCGCTGGACTTCGGGCGGTTGCCGGGACCCACTTGGCTGAGGCCGAGCGGGCCGCCGAGCAGTTCCTCGGTATCGACGAGGTCGAACCGATCTCGCGGGACGATCTGCTCGACCGGGTCCGCAACGGGCGGGCGGTCATCCTCGACGTGCGGCCCGAATCGGAGTACGCGGCGGCCCACATCGCGGGCGCCATCTCGATCCCGTTGGACCAACTGGAGAACCGCCTGTCCGACCTGCCCGACCTGGAGATCGTGGCGTACTGCCGTGGGGAGTACTGCGTGCTGTCCTACGACGCGGTCCGCCTGCTCCGCTCGCGCGGCCGGATGGCGCGGCGGATGGCGGGGGGCATGCTCGAATGGACGCTCGAACACCGGCAGATCGCCATCGGCGCGGCCTGACCGTGCGCCCAGGCACAGGACAGCCCGACGATGACCGGTGAGGACCGCGCCGCCAGGTGGCGGCGCCACTGGGACAGTCAAGCCGCCTCCTACGACCGGCGGATGGATCGGGCGGACCGCCTGCTGTTCGGTGACAGCAGGCGGTGGACCTGCGCACAGGCCACCGGGGACACCCTGGAAGTCGCGATCGGCACCGGGCTCAATCTCGACCGCTATCCCGCAAACGTCACCCTCACCGGGATCGACTGGAGTCCCGCCATGCTCGACCTCGCGCGCACCCGGGCGGATCGACTCGGCCGAGCCGTCGACCTGCGCCAAGCCGACGCCCGGTCCATGCCGTTTCCCGACGCCGCCTTCGACACCGTGGTCTGCACGTTCTCGCTGTGCGCCATCCCCGACCACGCGCTGGCGATCGCGGAGATGCGGCGAGTCCTGCGGCCGGGTGGCCTGCTGCTGCTCGCCGACCACGTCGCCAGCACGGTCCTGGCGATCCGCCTGGCGCAGCGGTTGGTCGAGACCTTCACGGTTCCGCTGGGTGGCGAGCACCTCCTGCGCCGACCACTCGACGACGTCAAAGACGCCGGTTTCACCATCGTGCGGACCGAGAGGTTCAAGGCGGGGCTCGTCGAGCGCGTCGCCGCCCGCGCACCGGCAGGCTGACGACTCGGATCGGGCGTTCGCCTCAGGCCGCGGGGGTCTCCTTCGGCGTGCGCACGACGGGAAAGCGGGCAAGTCGCCATTCGGGCAGGCCACCGCGCAGCGGCCGGGCGGGAAGGCCGTGACCGGTGAGCAGGCGCACGGCCTGCGGCGCATAGACGCAGTACGGACCGCGGCAGTAGGCGACTATCTCGGTGTCGGCGGGGAGTTCGCCCAGTCGCGAGATCAACTCCGGCAGCGGGAGTGACCGCGCGGTCGGAATATGGCCCGCCGCGTACTCGATCTCGGGCCGGACGTCGATGACCACCGCCTGGCCGGTGTCCAGGCGATGCCGGAGTTCCCCGGCGTCGATGGGTTCCAGCGCCTCGATGTCGCCGAGGTAGGCCCGCGCGGCACGGTCGACGTCGGCTGTGTGCTGACCCGCGACGGTGGTCAGCGCGGTCAGCAGTGCTGACACGTCCTGGCCCGCGACCCGGTAGTAGATCCGGTTTCCGGCTCGTCGTGCGGCGACCATGCCGACCTGGCGCAACGCCTTGAGCTGCGCCGAGGTGTTGCCGACCGTCCCGCCCGACGCCGCGGCCAGTTCCTCGACACTGCGTTCGGCCTGCGCCAGCAGATCCAGCAGCATCAGCCGCAGCGGATTGCCCAGCACCTTGCCGACCTGGGCGAACTGCTCGTACAACGCGAACTTGGCATTATCTGTCCCCATAGGTCTATTCTAGCGTTCAAAAGCTCCCTTGAATAGATCGGCAGTGTCATGAACGTCGTACCGGTGATCCACGAGGGATTGGGGAACAGCAGCTACCTGCTGGATCTGGGCGACGGACGGGCAGCGGTGATCGACCCGCAGCGTGATCCGCGGCCCTACCTGCGGCAGGCGCGCGGGCTCGGGCTGACCATCGCGTTCGCGCTGGAAACCCACGTCCACGCCGACTTCGTCAGCGGGTCCCGCGAGCTGGCCGCGCGCGGTGCCCGCATCGTGGCCGCCGCCGCGGCGGGGCTGGCGTTCGAGCACATCGGACTCAGTGACGGGCAGCGGCTCGATCTCGGCGACCTTGCGCTGGAAGCGGTGGCCACGCCCGGGCACACCCCCGCCCACCTGGCCTGGCTGCTGCGCGACGGCGACACCCCGGCCGGGTTGTTCACCGGGGGTGCGCTGGTCGTCGGCGGCGTGGCGCGGACCGACCTGGCAGGCGTCGAGCGCACCGACGCCCTCGCGCGGGCGGCCTACCGTTCACTGCGCGATCGACTGCTCACGTTGCCCGACGAGTTGGCGGTGTGGCCGACGCACGGCCCCGGGTCGTTCTGCTCCGCGGCGACCGTCGGCGAGCGCACGAGCACTCTGGGGCGGGAGAAGCAGTCGAATCCGCTGCTGGCGGGCGACCCCGACGAGGACGAGTTCGTCGCACGGCTGCTGGGCGGACTGGGCAGCTATCCCAGCTACTTCACCCGCATGCCCGAGTACAACAGCGCGGGACCGCGGGTCTACCACCCGGGGTGGCCCGACCTTCGGGCACTGGCCGTGCCCGAGACGCTGCGGGCGCTGCGCGACGGCGCGCAGATGATCGACGTGCGGCCGATCGAGCGCTTCGCCGAGCGCCATGCCCCCGGCGCGATCTCCCACGAGCTGCGCCCCCAGTTCGGCAGTTGGCTCGGTTGGGTGGCCGATCCCGCGCGGCCCCTGGTGTTCGTCATCGATGCCGATCAGGACTGCGCCGAGTTGGTGACCCAGTGCCTGACGGTCGGCTTCGAAGACCTCGCCGGAGTCCTGTCCGGCGGAATGGGCGCCTGGCAGGCGGCCGGACTGCCCGTCGCCGCGATCCCGCTGATCGGCGCGCACGAACTCGGCGACGAGCAGGTCCTCGACATCCGCCAGGACGCCGAGTGGCGGCTGGGGCACATTCCGCACGCCTCCCACGTCGAGTTGGGAGACCTGGCGCGCGCCGGAGTGCCGACCGGGCCGATCACCGTGATGTGCGCGCACGGCCAGCGCTCGATGACGGCGGCCAGCCTGCTGTCCGCGCGGCGCGGGTCCACCGCCGGACTCACCGTGCTGCGCGACTCGGCCGAGCACTGGAGCGCGCACACCGGACACCGGCTCCAGGAGGGACTGTGAACTCCGCCCGCGACCTTCCGCCATCGAGGCGGGACGCCGCAGACCTGACGCCGATCCCGACGCGCCTCGGGCTGCGCGCCAACCTCGCCCAGTTCAGCCTGCTGGTCGCCGTCAACGCGCTCGTGGGCGGCGTGCTCGGCCAGGAGCGCACCGTGCTGCCCCTGTTGGCCGAGCGCGAGTTCCACCTCGCCGCGTACACCGCCGCCCTGACCTACATCCTCGCCTTCGGGCTCACCAAGGCCGCCACCAACTACTTCGCGGGCACCCTGGCCGACCGGCACGGCCGCAAACCCGTTCTGGTCGTGGGCTGGCTGGTGGCGATCCCGGTGCCACTGCTGCTGATCTGGGCGCCGCACTGGGGCTGGGTGGTCGCGGCCAACGTCCTGCTCGGCGTCAACCAGGGCCTCACCTGGTCCACCACGGTCATCATGAAGATCGACCTCGCCGGTCCCGCCCGCCGTGGCCTCGCGATGGGCCTCAACGAGGCGGCGGGCTACTTCGCCGTCGCGGTCACCGCCCTGGCCACGGGCTACCTCGCCGCCCGCTACGGGCTGCGGCCCGCACCGTTCCTGCTCGGCCTGGCCTACGCCGCACTCGGCCTCGGCCTGTCCGTGTTGTTCGTCCGCGAAACTCGGGAGCACGCCCGGCTGGAGGCGGCCACCCACACCGCCCGCACCGACGGACGCCACGACCACCTCCACGCCGACCTCACCGACGCGCAGGTCTTCACCCACACCAGCCTGCGCGATCCCGCACTGTCCTCGGCAAGCCAGGCGGGCATGGTCAACAACCTCAACGACGGCCTGGCCTGGGGCCTGTTCCCGATCCTGTTCGCCACCACCGGCATGTCCGTGGCCCGCATCGGGGTGCTCGCCGCCCTCTACCCCGCCGTCTGGGGCCTCGGGCAACTCGTCACCGGCCCCCTGTCCGACCGCCTGGGACGCAAGCACCTCATCACCGCGGGCATGCTCACCCAGGCCGCCGCGCTCGCCCTGTTCGCCATCGCCGACACGTTCGCAGGCTGGGCGATCGCCGCCGCGCTGCTCGGCGCGGGCACGGCCATGGTCTACCCGACGCTGCTCGCCGCCATCGGCGACGTCGCCCATCCCGCCTGGCGGGCTCGCGCCGTCGGCGTCTACCGACTCTGGCGCGACGGCGGGTTCGCCGTCGGCGCCCTGCTCGCGGGCTTCCTCGCCGACCTCGCGGGCCTGCGCGCCGCCATCATGGTCATCGCCGCCATCACGGCGGCCTCCGGCCTGGTCGTCGCGATCCGGATGTATGAGACGCACCCTCCACAAAGGACACCATGACCATTCCCCCAGGACTGCGCGACGGCCCGATCTACCTCGACCACAACGCCACCACGCCCGTCGACCCGCGAGTGACCGAGGCCTGCCTGCCCTACCTCACCCACCACTTCGGCAACCCGTCGAGCAACCACACCTACGGCCGCACCGCCGACACTGCCGTCACGGCCGCGCGCGCGGCCGTCGCCGACCTTCTCGGCTGCACGCCCGAGGAGATCGTGTTCACCGGGGGCGGCTCCGACGGCAACACCCTCGCCATCCGCGGCGCCGCACTCGCCCACCGCCACCGCGGCGACCACATCGTCACCCAGACCACCGAGCACCCCGCGGTCCTGGCCGCGTGCGACAGCCTGCGCAGACTGCACGGCTTCCGCATCACCCGCCTCCCGGTCGACCAACGCGGCCTGGTCGACCCAGTCGACCTGCGAACCGCACTGAGCGCCGACACGGTGCTCGTGTCGGTCATGCACGCCAACAACGAGACCGGCACCTGTCAGCCCATCGCCGAACTCGCCGCGACCGCCCACGCGCACGGCGCCCTGTTCCACACCGACGCCGCCCAGTCGGTCGGCAAGATCGCCGTCGCCGTCGCCGACCTCGGCGTCGACCTGCTCACCCTGACCGGACACAAGATGTACGCCCCCAAAGGCGTCGGCGCGCTCTACGTCCGAAAAGGACTCTCGATCGAACCGACCGTCCACGGCGGTGGACAGGAACACGGTCTACGCGGCGGCACCGAGAACGTCGCGCTCATCGTCGCCCTCGGCGCTGCCGCCCGAATCACCGACCACCCCGACCTCCGTCCGTTGCGCAACCTCCTGCACGACACCCTGCGCCGCCACCTCCCGGGCCGAACACACCTCAACGGCCACCCCACGCTCCGCCTGCCCAACACCCTCAACATCAGCATCGAAGGCACGCCCGCGGACAGGCTCCTCGCAGCCCTCCCAGCCATCGCCGCATCCACCGGATCGGCCTGCCACGAAGGCGACACCCGCCCCTCCCCGGTACTCACCGCCATGGGCGTCACACCCGAACGCGCCCGCGCCGCACTACGGCTCACCCTCGGCCACTGGACCACGGCCGACGAGGTCACCCGAGCCGCGAACCTGATCGCCGACGCCGCGACAGTGAACTATACCCCGGCAGGGTATTAGCGAACCTTCGAACCTCTGCTGGAAAACCCTTGCCGCCCATGCAGGCTGGTGTTAGTTTCGATATAGATACCCCCTGCCCGTATGGAGAGACGCGATGTCCACCGAAGGCCACAGCGAATCGGGATCGTCCGAGCACGTCCACACCGGACACGGCGAGGTCACCTGGTCGATGGCGGCGTCTGCCACCCTGCACTGCCTGACCGGCTGCGCGATCGGCGAGGTGCTGGGCATGGTCATCGGCACGTCGCTGGGCTGGGGCAACCTCGCCACGATCGCGCTGGCGGTCGGGCTCGCGTTCCTCTTCGGCT
>NZ_JBQTHF010000097.1:0-25146 GCF_052390155.1 Actinokineospora sp.
TATGATACATATCAGGCGGTCCGTTTTCGTGAGAACTGAGTCTGGTAACCCAATTCTCTCAACAAACGGGCCGCCGCTCACGTCAACACGCCGGGCCAGTTCCCGATCGGCCACGTGAATAAGCCTCAGTGTGTTGAACACGGCGCGTCTCATCGCACCCGAGCATGTGCAGGTGCATCCACAAGTCCGCGAGATCATTCAGCACATGCTCGTCGCGAATAGCACGAAATCTAACTCGGCGACAGCGGAGTTCGACCGCTGGATGACATCACCTTCCGCGGCACAGAATTGATGTCTGGTCAGCAGTTCGAGGTTTGACCAACCAAGGTGATCAGCTCGGACAGAGAATTGATCACCCACTCCGCGTTCTGGACGACGACGTCATCGTGCGCCCAGAGATAGCCCCACGGGCCTCGCCGAATCAACACCGGACGAAGGCCAGCGGCGCGAGCTGGAACGATGTCGTTGTCGCGATGGTCTCCGACGTACATGATCTCGTGAGGCTCGCCCGGCGCCATCTCCACGACACGCTGGAAAAACTCCGGGTCGGGCTTGACCACGCTCCACTCACCCGACGTGGCAACGGCATCGACAGGCAGGCCCAACGCCCGCAGAAGCCCAGCGGCCTTAATCGTCTGGTTGCCGGCGATACCTGTCCACACCCCCGCTCGCCTCAGCGCGCTGAGCGCAGGACGAACGTCCGGGTAGAGGTCGGTCTCGTCGATCTGTTCGCCAGCCCCAGCTTCTTCACGACGCTGACGCTCCTCTTCCAGATCAAATCCCGGACGCAGCACCTGGAACGTCTCCGCGTTGTTCATGCCAGCGGCGGTCACCGCGCCCAAGATGGCGGAGAACGTGTGCCGCGGTACACCCATCCAGTCGGCCCACGCACCGAACTCGCGCGAATCGTCCAACAGCGTCTCACCGACATCGAACACCACCGACCGAATCACAACACTCCCAGGTCCGCCAGCCTGCTTCCTGAACGGCACCCTAACGCGCACCGCGTCCGCCGAAGCGGGCTTCCCGGGCCAGTGGACGGCTGGCTCTGCGTTGACCGTCAGGGCAGTCCGCGCGAGCGCCCCGTACCGTCCGCAGTTGCCCGCAGGCTGCCAGCGGCACGTACGCACCGCTTGACCGGTCGGCCAACCGGATGAATCCAGCCCACGATCGCGTGAACTCGTCGTCTGTGGCAGCACAATCGCCCACGGGCATGTCCGGCGAACAGACAATCGCTGACATGACCGGGGGCACAACGGAAACCCAGGCGATGACTGCGAGGATCTTGCCAGAGTCCGCTGGCGAGATCGTCCTCACGCTGCCCCAAGATGACGCTCTGCTGTTGCTGCGCGCCGTCATGCGTGGCCAGAGCGACGTCGGCGAAGGCTGGGATCAGTCAGTAGAACTTGGACGTCTTGCCCATGTCATCCAGCACGCTTTCGGTGACCACCGTGATCTCGATCAACACGAGCTGATCGACCGCGCCGGTCACCCAACGGCGTACGAACCGCTCACGGCGGCGGAACGCTCAGCGCCGACCGTCCGGTGGGCAACGCTCATCGAGTCCAGCGACGATGGGCGCCGTTGGCACGCGGCGACCCTGGCGGCCATACAGTCCTCTGGTCTGGAGGAGACCCGGGAGCAATCCGCTACGCAGGTCGCGCGGCGACTCATGGTGCGTGCGGCATCCGCGCTGTGGGCGGCTCGGGACACCGTCGACTGGGATGACCTGTGGTTCCGGGTGGTGGTCTGGGATCTCGACCGTGCCGACACCCTGTCAGGCGCGTACTTCCCGGCTGGAACGATCCCAACCGAACCCGAGGTCGTCGGCACGTGGCTGGCGGCCAACACGTTCGTCCCGCACGCCGTCGAGACCCGCACGCCGTCGCAGATGGATCACGAGATCAGTCGGAGCCGCCTGTGGCCTCAGAGGCAATCTTGAGTAGGAACCGCGAATGTGGCGCACTGACCGAGCTTGTTCTGTTGGTCGGGGAAACGGTGCTCGACATCGCGCACCGCAGTTGGCCAGTGGCCACCGTCGAGGAACTTGACGAGCGTCTGGACTGGATCACTGCCGAGGTCGCCGCCTACCGCGTGCGCCCTGTCGAAGTCGACTTGTACCTGCCCGGCGGGATGTGGATGGCCCCTGGGATCTGTGTCAGCCTCGGCGGTGCCCTCAGCTACGCCGTGTTCCACGACCACGACAACGTCGAGTTTCTCAGCGTGGGTGAGGCTGGCGCACCGGACCAGCCGGAGTTCGACGTCCCCGGCCACGCGCTGATCCCTACTCACCAAGCGCGCCAAGCGCTACGCGAGTTCTACGTGTCCCGCCGCGAACCAGACATCCTGCGTTGGACCCGGTCATCGACACCGACTGATACGGACAGACAACTGGCCTAGCCACCTCGGCCCGCGTCGGTCGCCCCGCGGGGTTGGCTAGTGTCGACTGATGGCGATCATGTGGTCACGGCTCCACGCCGAACTTGGGCTCTCCCCGCAGCCGTTGACCTACGGCATGGTGGAGCAGGCTGTAGCCCAGGGCGTGCGTGAGAGCGAGGACCTCGATTGGAAGAGGGACCTGGCCTGGAAGAAGGATCTGCCGCCCGACGTCAAGGAGAAGAAGAAGTGGGAGTTCGCCAAGGATGCGGCGGCGATGGCCAACACCCGCGGCGGGTTGATCGTCTTTGGGGTTCGTGAGGAGAACGAGCAGCCGGTCGAGCTGCTCGGTGTGCCGAACGGTGAGCGGGACCGGCAGGCCATGCGGTCGTTCGTCAACAAGTATCTGCGGCCCTTGGTGGACAGTCTGCTTATCGAGGCGCTCGACGGCGAGGATGGAGCTCCTGGCCTGATTGTTGTACTTGTGCCTCCGAGCCCGGATGCGCCTCATGTGATCGGTGAGAGGAACGAGATGGGCATCCCGTTCCGCAATGGGTCAGACACGCTTTGGATGTCGGAGGGCCAACTCGAACGCGCCTATCGTGATCGCTTCTCCCGGAGGGCCGACGACCGGGCGGCGCTGAGCGCCCTGATCGACGGCTTGGTCCCTGAGATCGACTTCGAGAAGGGCATCTGGATGGCGGTGTCGGCGCGGCCCGTCGCACCGTTGCCTCTGCTGAATGGACGTCCGCAACGCGAGCAGACGACCGCGACGATGCGAAATGCGTTGCAGTTGGTCTCCGAGGTGTTCGGGCAGGCGCAAGGCCGGGTACCAGTGCTCAACGACTTGTTCGCTAGCGACGCGGTGAACAACCCGAGGAACGGCCTGCGGCGTTGGGTCATCCGATCGAATCACTACTCAACGGACGCCCATGAACGGGTCGACTGGGCCTTGGTGGAACTCCATCACGACGGCTCCGTTGCCCTGGCGATCGCGCTGGGGGCGTTCATCAGGGGCGCGCAGATCCTCGGCCAGTCGCCGACTGCCATGCAAGTGCCACTCAGACTCATCGATGCTGTGATCGCGGAGGCAGTCGCGCTGGCGGCGACCCATGTCCGCGGGCTCGGCGCGGTCGGGACAATCCTGGCGCGCGCAGCGTTTTTGAGGGATGAGGCAGGCGGTAATGCGCCGCTGGAGGTGATCGACAATCGGCTCGGCGGCGGGATAAGCTCGATCTTTCATCGCGTTGCGGGATCGCGGGCGGTGCGTAATCCGGTGGCGGTGGAGGCCGCGTTCTCTGCCGAGGACGACATCACCGCTCTGCGCCGTGTGGCTCGTCAGCTCGCGGATGATCTCAGCCAGCAGTTCGGAACGAGCGGTTCGACCATTCCCGAGTGAGGTTGGCGGCGGAGTTCGGTCGAGTCACAAAACAAGGCCCTCCGAACAGGCGGTCCTCACTGGCGATCGGCAGAGACGCCCCGGTTCGACGCGCGACTCAACAGAACCTCCGGTCGGTTCTTAACCACAAGGCCGACTCGCCTCTGAACGCCTGCGGTTTCGATGAAACCAGGTATGGCGAACCCAACTGTCCGCTGGTCACGCCACCTCAGCATTGAGCCCGCCGCGCTGTTCGCGCACCATGGAGACCAGCAGACGGGAGCGTCCGGCTCCGATGCGCAACCGCCTTCTGAGCGTCTCAGCCGAAATCGGCCTGCGATGGAGTATCCAGTGGTTGGCGTCTTCGCGTTTTGCCCTCTCCAGGAGGTCGTTATCGATCCATCGCGGCAGATCAGATCCTTTCGTAGGCATGTTGTCATGTTCAATCGAGGATCGATTCTCGACACCATCCACCGCCAATGTGCGAGCTTCTGACCGGACCTCAAGTTCCACTAGATCCCGCTGGCTCACTGTCGCCATCGTCTGGAGAAGTCCCGGACCGACCTCTGCCCATCCGATCAGCAACAACGGACCCACGGCGTCGAACGCCGCCTTTCCGTATTCACCAGCAACCAGCGGATCGGCCACGTTCAGCGCCAAAGTAACGACGCTCGCGAAGATCAACAGACGGCGAGCTGGGCGCAACTGCGCCTCGTCGGCCCCTGAGAGCGCTAGGTAGCGAATGGCCAGGAGAAGCCCCAGAATCGACAGGTCGACCGCTGGTGCAACCAAGGGAGCAACCCAAACGGGAACGCCCAGCCGGAGCGCAAGATTGAGCACGTTGCCGAACCCAAACAAGAACGTAAGACCGACGACTGTGCCCATGATCGTGGTTACTGCGGACTCGACCCGCTGCGGTTTCGGCTGGTCGCGACGACGGACCGCGCCCATCACGCACCGCCAGGCGCGTCGAGCTGAAAACTGCCCCCGATCACGAGCAAGCCAGTGAAAACCGGCTGGTCAGATCCGTTCCCATCCTTGTGGAGCCCTGCCGGGGGCACCAGAGCAGCGTGTTCAGGCGGCCGGCTCGGCCCAGACCGGACCGGTGGTCAGGAAGTGGTCAACTTAAGCGAGCCCCGCCGGACAGCCGATCCTCCAGTGCCGCGACCGAGGCTCAACGCCTCTCTGATCAACTCCCTGACGCGATCACGGTCGTCTCGGTCGGTCGCGCGGACATCCTGGCGCAGCAGGTCGACTGCGCCACACCCGACGCCACCTACGAATCGCGTCGACCCGTCGGTGTGTCGGCCGACGTTCGGCTGGCAGCTCATCTACCCCGGAGAGCAGCCGCACCATCTGCCTGGACCCGCTGAACGGTTAGTGCTTCACCGTCGACCAACAAACTAGCGGCCGGTGGTCGATGATGGCGGCTACCACGGCGTCCGCGAGGTGATCATCCCGTTCCGCGAACCCGTCCACGGTGAGATCACCGACCGGCAAGAGCAACTCGACGTCGTCCACCAGCGGTCGTGAAACCGATCCACTGCTTGGGGCTGATGGATCCTCGCTGTGGCATCCGACCTGCCGTAGCGATTCACGGGCCTACCCACTCGTGGGCGAGGCGGGTTGTCCCGCCAAGCGGGTCGGTTAGCATCTGCGCCTGTGCCTGCCGCCGAGGACGCTCGAACGTCGACGAATTCCGATCGTTGGTCCACGAAAAGAACCGATCGACGGGTCTTGGCCATCGCCCACAACGTGACTGCGGCGACGCGGTTATTTGACGTGCTGCCGGTCCTGGCCGAGGACGACCGAGTCGAGATTATATTCACCCGCACGGGCTCATCGGCTTTTGACGAAGGCACCGAAGAGTTCTTGGCAGCGAAGGGTGTCCGGCAGATCCATTGGGCCGACGCAGTCCGGTCGACCTTCGACCTGGCAATATCCGCGAGTTATGGCGGCGAGCTGCACAAATTGCGTTTCCCGCTCGCCGTTGTACCCCATGGAATGGGGTACAATAAGACTCTGAGCCGGGAGCCGGGAGCCGGGAGCCGGGAGCCGGGAGCCGGGAGCCGGGAGCCGGGAGCCGGGAGCCGGTCTTCGGGCTGTCTCCTGAATGGTTGATCCATGACGGCGAGGTCGTCCCGTCGGTGATCGTTCTGTCGCACGAAGAGCAGCTTGTTCGATTACGGCGGGACTGCCCGAGTGCCGCCGATGTGGCCGTGGTCGCGGGTGACCTGGTCTACGACCGGATCGTGGCGAGCAAGCCGTTGCGCGCGAGTTATCGGCGCGCTTTCGGTATTGCGCCTGAGCAGAATCTGGTCGTCGTGTCGTCGACCTGGGGGCAGGACTCTCTGCTGGAGACGTGCCCGGATCTGCCGAGACGGCTCGCCGAGCAGTTGCCCGCAGACGAGTTCACGATTCTGCTGGCGTTGCACCCGAACATCGTGTCCAAACATTCCCAGTGGTCCGTCTCGACATGGCTGGCCGCCGCGCGGCGGGCGGGCGTGCACATTCTCGACGACGTGGACGAATGGCGCGCGGCGCTCGTGGCGGCGGATCTCACGATTGGCGACCAGGGGTCGGTTTCCTTCTATTCGGCGGGATTGGGGACTCCGCTGCTGCTGGCGTGCGCGCCAGGGCACACGGTGGGTCCCGATTCCCCGATCGCGGCCATGTTGGCCGCGGCACCTGCGCTGGATTCGACTACCGAATTGGCGGCCCAAGTGCGGGCGGCGTTGACCGGCGCCGATGACGGCAGGCTGCGGGCGATCACCGATCTCGCCACCTCCCAACCCGGTTTGGCCGCCGCCCGATTGCGAACCGTCTTCTGCCAGGTGCTCGGTCTGGCTGAACCCGAGTCACCGCCGGACATCGACGTCATCCCCCTGCCGACGACGGCATTGGCCCAAGCGAGCGCGCACCTGGTGTGGGTACGGCGAACCGGCCCGCGATCGGCGGTGATCACCCGCCTTCCGGCCGAGCGGCTGCGCGATGATCCGCGGGTAGCCCGCGGACATCATCTCGCCGTGCGGGTGGACGAGCCGCGCCGACGGTGGCTGGAGCTGGCGGACCTGATCATCGGCGCGCCGGGAGAGAACACGGCTGAGTGGATCACGGACACCCTCGCCCGCCTGCCCGGCGCTCTGCTGGCCATTGCGCCGGACGCGGCCCGCTGGCTGCTCGGCGACCGCGACGGAACTGTCCTGGCCGTCACGGGGCCCGGGACAGGCCCCACGCTGTTCGCGTCGGCCGCGTACACCTGGGTCGGCGACGGCGCGCCGGTGACCGATCTGGCGGGCGAGTGGCTGATCACTGCCGGGGCGCGGGAATACCGGATCACCGTCGAGCCGATTACCGCATCGCGGTGAGCTTGGTTCGAACCTCGACGGCGGCCGCGGCGAACCCCAGGTCGTCCAGGATGGTCAGGGCCTCCTGATAGGACTCGGCGGCCTTGCTCGCGTCCTCTTGGCGCACCGCCAGGTCGCCGAGCACCACGAGGGCATGCGCCTGGTCGAATCGCCTGCCGCGGCTGGCCATCACGTCGAGTGCGTGGACCAGATCCGGCTCGACCCCGTCCACCTTGTCGTCGTCGACGTACTTCCGCCCCCGCCAGATGGCGACCTTGGCGAGGTTCTCGGGCTCGCCCGCGAACGCTTGCCCAGCCTCGTACAGCAGCGCCAACGCGAACCGCGGTGCGAGGGCTTTGGCGAGGTGGAACTTCGCCAGCGCGACCCTGCGTTCGTCGCCGATGCGCACGGCCAGGTCGAGGTTGTGTTTGAGCACCGTCGACGCTTCGTCGGCCTTGCCCTGGTCGAGTCTGGCAAGGCCGAGGCCCTCGGCCGCGGTCGCCTCAAGGTCGATCCTGCCGACACTGGTCGCGAGCCGCACTCCCGCCTCGAACGCCTTGACCGCGTCATCGAGGTCGCGGAGCCAGTAGTGGGCGAATCCCCGCTGGCTGTGGATCAAGCTCTCGGTCGCCGCGTCGGACAGCCGCCGCGCGGCCTTGAGGCCGAGATCGTGGGTGGCGAACAGGTCGCCGAGGCACTTCTCCTTCTCGTAGAACGGCCACAGCAGCACACACCACCGCACGACCATGGCGAACTCGCCGATGTCGTATGCGTGTTCGAGCGCGGAGCACAGATTCGCCCGCTCGATCCGCAGCCAGGACCGCGCCGCCGCCTCGTCGGCGAACGGTTCCGCCCGTTCCAGTCCGGGAAACATCGAGTCGCGCCAGGGACGTCGCGGTGACACCAAGTCGTCCGCGGCCGCGGTGTGCGTGAGGTAGTACCGAAGCAGCCGCGCGGTCTCGGCGTCGCGTTCCCCGGCCGGTCGCTGATCGAGTTGCTCAGCGTGCAACCGCACGAGTTCGCGGACACCGACCCGGTCGGCCGCGATCTCGTCGACCAGCCTGGCGTCGGCGAGTTCGGTGAGGGCTTCGACGACTTCGTAGTTCGGCAGGTCCAGTGCGGCGGCCAGGGCGTCGGCACCGATCTCCGCGCATCGCGGGCGCAGACCGAGAGCGCGGTAGCACACCTGGGCGGTGTCGCCGAGCAGGCGGTAGGCGGCGGTGAACACCGAGGTGACCGACAGATCCTCGTTCGACGACAGGGTGGCCAGTCGCCCGCGTTCGTCACGGAGCCGCTCGACCACCGAGGCGAAGGTCCGGCCGCGGGAGCGGGCGACGAGCGCACCGACCACGCACAGCGCGATCGGGAGATGCCCGCAGAGTCGGATCACCTCACCGACGGCTGCCGGCTCGGCGGCGACCCGATCGGCGCCGGTGATGCGGCCCAGCAGTTCGCGGGCGGGCCGCTCCAGCAGCGGACTCAGATCCAGAAACGTAACCGGGCTGTCGGCGCTCAGTGTCGACAGCGGCCGCCCTTCGGTGACCACGACGAGGGATTCACCGTCTCCCGGCAGCAAGGTCCGCACCTGGCTTGCGGTCACCGCACCATCCAGGAACACCTGGTATCTGCCACCCGCGGTCATCGCCTGGAACTTGGCCTTGCGGGCGTCCTGCCGGGCCGGAATGTCCTGCGGCGCGACGCCCAACGCGCCGAGGAAGTCGCCAAGGATCTCCGATTCGACCCCCGGCTCGTCCAGACCCGTCGACAACCGGCCGAAGAGCCTGCCGTCCGGGAACTCGCCACGCAGCCGGTGGGACAGTTCGAGTCCGGTCGCGGTCTTGCCGACGCCCGGCGAACCCGCGAGCACCACGATCTGGTTGCCGTTCCCGCGACGGGCCACCGCCATCGCCGTGTCCAGTTCGTCGTCGTGGTTCACGTGGTGCGGGTTGCGGCCCTGAATCTGGTCAGGAACCAGGCGTTTCGCGCGCACATCGACCATGTTGATCTCCCCTTCGGCCGCCGAAGAGTACCGGGGCAGGCCACCCTGCGTCACGGCATCCGTCCGGTCGGTAGTGGAATGTCGGCATGCGGAACCTGAGAATCCTGCTCGGCGCCGTGGGCTCGGTCGTCGTGCTCTGGGCGCTGTTCGGCCCCCTGGCCACCGTGCTGGCCGGGAGCGATCTCGCCCTGCTCGGACCGAAGGAACGGATCGACGCGCTCAACGGCATCCGCGGACAGATCACCGCGGTCTTCGCGGCGATCGGGCTCTACTTCGCGGCCAGGAAGTACTTCCTCGAACGCGACAAGCAGCTCACCGACCGGTTCAACGCGGCGGTCGACCACGTGATGTCCGCAGGCGAAACGGGCCGCGCGGGCGGCATCCGCGCGCTCGGCAGGATCCTGTCCGACTCGCCGAACGACCGCGACATGACACTGGAGACGATCACCGGTTTCCTGCGACACCACACCCAGGACGGCGAACCCGACGCCGTGGCGAGCCGCGACGACCTCAGCGCCGCCGTCGCGGTGTTGCGCAAACCGCGCAAGACCTCGCGGAAGATCCCCGAACCACCGCTGGACCTGCGTCGCGTGCGGCTGGCCGGAGCCAACCTCCGGGGCGCCCGCCTGACCGGAGCCGACCTGACACGCGCCGACCTCAACGGCGCTTCCCTCGCCGACGCCGACCTTGACGACGCACGACTCGGCGAGGCGAACCTCGCCCGCGCGACCGCGACGAAAGCCAAGCTGCGCAACGCATGCCTGCGTCTGGCCCAACTTCCCGGCGCCGACCTCACCGCCGCAGACTGCACCGGAACCGACTTCACCGAGTCCACTCTGACCGCCGCCACCCTCACCGACACGGTCCTCACCGGCGCCGACCTGACCAAATGCGACCTGCGGGGCACCGACCTCAGCCGCGCGCGAGGGTTGAGCGCCGAACAACTCCGCCTCGCCCTCATCGACGCACGAACCCGCGTCCCCGACGGCATACCCCATCCCCTCCACACATAAGACCGGCAACGCCGAGAACGGGTCCGCTGGGCACCGAGGTGTGGAAACGTCCGCGGGTGGGCATCTTCCCTACATGGCAGGCGACGAGACTCCGGTGTCCACCGCTCCCCTCTCGGACTACGTGGAGAAGGCGACGAGGACGGCCGTACCCGGGCGACACCGGACCGCTGACGCGGGCGCGGAAACCGGCCGGGCCGAGGATGCGCCGGATCCGACCGCGGGCACGCCGCAGCCTCAGGAACCGCCGGACTAGCGCGGTTCGACCGACCGCAGAAGGAGGATTCAGTGGACACCGAATCGGCGTTCGGGCGCTATGAGCCGCGGCTGCTCGGCATCTATCTCAACGACCATCTCGGCGGCGCGGTGGCGGGCGGCGAGCTGGCGAATCGGATCGCCCGCGCGCACCGGCGGACTCCGGCGGGGGCCGACCTGGCACGGATCGCGGTCGAGATCGAGCAGGACCGGCGGGAGTTGGTCGGGTTCATGTCCGCCCTTGAGGTCCCGGTCCGCCGCTACAAGGGTGTCCTCGCGTGGGTCGGGGAGAAGGCCGCCCGGCTCAAGCCGAACCGGTACCTGCTGCGCCGATCGCCGCTGAGCAGCGTGCTCGAACTGGAGACGATGCGCCTGGGGGTGGAGGGAAAGGCAGCGGGATGGCGGACGCTGCGCCGCATCGCCGAGGCCCATCCCGCCCTGGACACGCGAAGGCTCGACACCCTCATCGACCGGGCTCGGACACAGATCGACACCCTGGAGAGTCTGCGGATGGCCGCCGCGGAGCAGACCTTCACCGACCGGCTCACCCCAGCGGCGCTTGGCTGATCCGCGCTGCCTGCCGGGTGAGGTGGTGACGTTCGGCGAGGTTGGGGGCGGTCCGGGCGGCGTCGGCGTACAACCGTGCCGCGGTCGGCAGGTCGCCCGCCTTCTCGTGGAGGTACGCCGAGGCCGCGGTGTAACGGGGCAGGCCGGGGTCCACCGTGGCCAAGGCCGCGAGGCCTGCCGCGGGGCCATCGGCCTCGCCGATCGCGATGGCCCGGTTGAGCCGCACGATCGGGCTCCCGGTGAGCCGGAGCAGCTCGTCGTACCAACCGACGATCTGCACCCAGTCGGTCTCCTCGGCGCGCGGCGCGTCGGCGTGCAGGGCGGCGATGGCGGCCTGGGCCTGGAACTCGCCGAGTCGGTCGCGACCCAGCGCCGCTTGCAGGACCGCGACGCCCTCGGCGATGAGCGAGGTGTTCCAGCGGGAGCGGTCCTGCTCGGTCAAGGGGACCAGGCTGCCGTCGCGCCGGGTCCGCGCCGGTCGCCGAGCGTGGTACAGCAGCATCAACGCCAGCAGCCCAGCGGTCTCCTCGTCAGCGGTCATCGACCCCAATTGCCGGGTGAGCCGGATCGCTTCGGCCGCCAGGTCGACGTCGCCGGTGTAGCCCTCATTGAAGACCAGGTAGAGCACCCGGAGCACGGTCGCCAGGTCGCCTGGCTGATCGAACCGCACGTCACCGACCGTGCGTTTGGCCCGGCTGATCCGCTGCGCCATCGTCGCCTCCGGCACGAGGTAGGCCTGGGCGATCTGCCGGGTGCTCAAGCCACCGACGGCGCGCAGCGTGAGGGCCACCGGCGATCAGGTCCTTGGTCTCCGCGAAAGGCCCGTCGGTGACCGGCGGTCGGCCCTGCCCGTCATACCGGACGAAGGTGCCGTAGGCACGAGCTGGTCGACTCTCAGGATGACGCTTCGTAGCAGGTGGCGATAGCGGTGGCGCGGTTGCGCAGGGAGGTGCGCAACCACCGCGGGGCCAGGGCTTCCGCGTTCGTGGCGAGCTGCCACAGCGCCCATTCGGCGTGTCTCGAATCTTGGAAGGTCACCTCCAGCCGCAGCCAGCCGTCGGAGTCGGCTTCTTCGGCGCGGACGGCCAGCGCGGTGCCCACCAGGTCCTCCCGCCGCGCCGGGTCCACCCGTACCAGCACGGTGACTTGGTCGCCGCCGGTCCGAAACCGCGTGCCGCGGTCCTGCCAGGCCCGGTCCAGATCGACCCGATCCGGTCGCTGGGCGGGTTCGGGGAGTTCTTTGGCGGCCAGGACCCGGGACAGCCGGTAGGTGCGGTCCGCGCCGGATCTCGTGGCCAGCAGGTAGCCCTTGTCGCGCACGGTGACCAGGCCGATCGGGTCCACCGTGCGCCACTGTGGCGTCTGGCCCGTTGCCGCGTAGTGGATGCGCAGCTTGTGTCCGGCGAACACCGCGCGCCGGACCTCGGCGACTACGGTGTCGGGCACGTCCTCAGTGGCCAGCCGACGCGAGAGCAGGTCGGTCTCCGGGTCGATGAGCAATCGCTCGGCCACGCCCGCCGCGGTGTTCCGATGGCTTTCGGGTAGCGCGTCAACCACCTTGAGCATCGCCGAAGCGAGCGCCGAGCCGAGGCCGAATGCCTGCGCGCCGCGCCGCGATCCGACGACCAGCAAGGCAAGGGCCTCGTCGTGGTTCAGTCCGGTGAGCTCGGCCCGGAAACCGGGCAACAACGCGAAACCGCCGTGCCTGCCGCGTTCGGCGTAGACCGGGACACCTGCCGCGGACAGCGCCTCGATGTCGCGCAGCACGGTGCGGGTGGACACCTCCAGCTCGCGGGCCAGCGCGGCCGCGGACAGCCGACCGCGCTGGCGCAGCAGCAGCACCAGCGAGACCAACCGGTCGGCGCGCATACGAAAACGTTACCGGAATACACGACACAGGATGTCGTGATTCGTGGGGAGGCTGGCCCACACGACGTCAGAGATGGTGGCCACCGAGCCGCTGGACGTACCTCTCGATGAATCGAATGGAGCTGAAGTGGCAGTGGAGCACACGGCGGTCAACCCGTGGACGTGGTCGTTGGAGCTGGGGTACAACCAGGGTGAGATCGTCTCCGGGCACACCCGGACCCTGTACTGCTCCGGGCAGACCGCGATGAGCGGCGACGGCAAGCCCCAGCATGCCGGTGACATGGCGGCCCAGGTGGCGCTGAGCCTGGACAACCTGGAGGCCATTCTCGGCGAGGCAGGCATGTCCCTCGCGAATCTCGTCCGGCTCAACGTCTACACCACCGACGTCGATCTGCTATTCCAGCACTACGGCGTGCTGGCGTCGCGGTTGGGCGCCGCCGGGGTGGCACCGACCACCACGATGCTCGGGGTGACCCGGCTGGCGATCCCCGACCTGATGGTCGAGTTTGAGGGGACCGCCGTCGCGTGATGCGACCCCGGTAGGGCCGCCGGTCGAACCGGGACGAGTAGCAGGCAGGTGGGTGATCTCCGATGCTCAGCATGGTGACAATCGGCGTCTATGGCTTCGACGGCGAGTCCTTCCTGCACCGACTGCGGCACGCGGACGTCTGCCTGCTACTCGACGTACGCCAGCGCCGCGGCGTCCGCGGATCCGAGTACGCCTGGGCGAACTCGCGTCGGCTACAGGCGGCCCTCGCCCAGGCCCGGATCGCCTACGAGCACCACCCCGAGCTAGCGCCCACCACCGAGCTACGCCAACTCCAGTACGCCGAGGACGACCGCCAAGGGGTCGGCAAGCGCTCGCGCCGCGCGCTCGCCGCCGAGTACACCCGCCGTTATACCACCGAGATCCTCGACCGCGCCGACCTCACGCCGATCGTGTCGGCGCTGCCGAGCGGCGGGACCGCGGCGCTGCTCTGTGTCGAGCGCGACCCGGAGGCCTGCCACCGCTCGTTGATCGCCCGGCGACTGACCGAGCGGCACCGTCTCACGATCGAGCACCTGCGCGCGTTGTGAGGCGTGCATCGACCAGCCGGCCCCACCGTCCACATGCGACCAGCCTGCCGGTCACCGGGAGGCGTCCTGCTTGTCGAGGAAGTCGACGATGTGGCCGAACACGTCCAGCGCGGCACCCCGGCCGACGAACGTGTCCAGGTGGCCGTAGCCGGGGATCTCGACGTACGCCACGTCGAGCAGGGGCTGCCTGCGGGCCAGCACCTCGTGGCACACCTTCTGCGAGTCTCCCCAGAGCCCGTTCTCCGTGCCTGCCATCAGCAGCACCCGGGTGTCGATGCGGTCCGCCGCGTCGAGCGCGTTGACCGGCAGCGCGCGGTAACGGTGATCGGTGTCGTGCCAGCGGACGACGCTGTTCGCCAGTGCCATCCGGCGCAGGTGCGGCATGATCCACATCGGTGCCGGGCCGAGCAGGTCGGCGAGCCGGTCGTGGGTTTCCGCGGACAGGTTCTCGTGCACGAACAGCGAGACCCCCATGCCCCAGGCCGAGTTGTGCAGGATCTGGCAGGTCGGGTCGGGACAGCTCGCCCCGCGGGAGGCGAGCGCGAACAGGGGCGTGTACTTCGACCGCAGGCCGACCTTGCGGAAGTCGACCGGGATGTGGTCGAACCTCGACTTCATCAGCTCCCCGGCCACCGACATCCGCAGCGACATCCGGCCCGCGAGCTTCGGCGTCAGGAACACCCCCTGCGACACCACGCCCGCCAGGTCCGGCACCAGCCCCGCCGTCATGCTCATGGCCAGGGCGATCGAACCGATGCAGTGGGCGACCGCGAACAACGGGCGGTCGCCGATCCGGCCGCGGATGTGGGACACGGCCGCGGGGATGTCGTACAGGGCGACGTCGTCGTAGGTGTAGCGCCGACCGGTTTCGTTGTACGGCAACCGACAGCTTCCCCGCCAGTCCAGGAGCCACGGCTCGTAGCCGTTGTCGACCAGGACGTCGACGAGGTTGCGGATCTCCGGCGCCAGGAACATGTCGGCGGACGCGGTGTGCCCGTGCAGGAGCAGCACCGCCGGGCGGTCGGCCTCGCCGGTGTCGACCCGGGTCAGACCGATCCGTAGGCCGTCGTCCGCCAGGAACGGGATCTCCTCGACGGCCGACGGGTCGAGGCGGTGCCGCAGCGGGCGCAGCGTCGCGGTGGTCCTGACCCTGCGCAGGGCGGGCACGGTGGTGCGGGACTTCTTCCTGCCGAACATCAGTGGCGCTCCTCAAGGACCGGGGTGCGGCGCAGGTCGAGCAGGTCCGCCGCCGCGCGGGTGAACGGCGGCAGCAGACCGCGGCTCATCTCCCAGCCGAACCAGGCGAGCCAGGTCAGCTTGGCGGCCCGCTGCTCCCGGTCGGTGAGGCGCGGGTCGACCCTGATGCCCTCGATCTGGTCGCGGACGTACGAATCACGCGGCACGATTAGCTCACCGTCGAGGCTCGCCCGCTCACCGTCGCGGCCGATCTCCACGGTCAGCGTGGTGCACTGCCGCCACAGGTTCCAGTGGACCTTCGAGTACTTGTGGCCCTCGAACCACCACCGGCCGCCGTCGGCGTCGCGCAGACGCATTCGGTAGCGCAGCAGCGGGTGCTTCAGGCCGTTCTGCCGCGGGATGCCCTCGTCTGGGCGAATCCAGACGTCGCCGCGTTCCACGGTCAGCGGCCGCGCGTGCACGGCCGGGCAGACGAGTTCGCCGGTCACGTCCACCCGGCGTTCCCGCACGAGCTGGTACATGCTCGCCAGCGACAGCGTCAACGCCATCGAGCACGGGACGTCTGCGGGCTCGCCGACCGGTCCCACGGCACCTTCGGTGGTCTCGGCGAACCACAGGTAGGGCTGGTCGTCCTTGTGCGGCAGCCTGGACAGACCGGCCTCGGCCAGCCGCTCGAACGTCGTCAACTGGGCCTGCCCGTCGAAGCGGGTGGCGGCGGGCAGTCCGACCGCCTCGACGAACGCCGCGGTGCGGTCGGCGCGGGCCGCCGGGCCCTTCAGGGTCGCCTCGCACAACTTCAGGGCGGTGGGGCTCTTCAGCACCCTGGCCATGAACGCGAGTTCTGGTATGTCGTCGGCCTCGATGCGGGCGAGGGTGTCGACGCGCCACTCGTCCCACTCCTGGACGCGGAGGTTCATCCCGCTCAGCGCCATGTCGGCGAGCACGTCGTCGAGGGTGGCGGGCACGCCGGTGAGGTTGTAGTCGAAGCCCCAGGCGTCCGGTTCGCACACGACGGCGGCGGCGACCCGACTGATCCAGTCGACCGGGGCGGCGTTGAGGTAGCGGAAGGCCGGAACGGTTCGGTAGCGGGCGAAGACGGACAGCAGGCCGCTGCTGAGGTCCTGCGGGTTGTGGGCGCCGGTCTTGGTGTGGCCGCCGACGCCACCAGGGCGCAACGCCGTGACGACGAGGCCGTGGTCGCGGGCCCGGCGCAGGGCGACCTCCGCCGTCCACTTCGACTGGTCGTAGCCGGAGATGAGCCGGTCGACGTGGGCGAGCGGGTCGTCCTCGCCCATGGCGGTGATGCCGACCTCGTTGTAGACGGCGATGGACGAGACGTGGTGCAACGGCTTGGGTCGTCCGGTGGCCGCGAACTCGGCCAGGGTCACCGTGCCGAGGACGTTCGCCTGTCGCAGCGAGTGGTAGCCCCGCAGGAAGTCCACGGCCGCGGCCACGCCGACGACGCTGTCCACCTCGTCGGCCAGGGTGTGCCACACCTGGTCGGAAAGACCGAGCCGCGGCTGCTGCAGGTCGCCGGGCAGCACGGTCACCCGCCTGCGCAGTTCCGACGACCACGGCAGCCGGAAGCTCCTCAGCGCCGCGCCGAGCCGGGCGAGCGCCGCCGCCTCGTCGGCGGCGCGGACCAGGCAGTACACGTGGGCGTCGCTGTGCCGCAGCAGGTCCAGCAGCAGGTGGCCACCCAGGAAGCCGGTGCCGCCGGTCAACAGGATCCGCTTGGGCGGCAACGGTTCCGGCACGTCGACAAAGGGCAGCCGGTCGGCGAGGGCCAGGTCGGCGAGGATCTGCCGGAGGTCGTCGGGACGGGCCCTGGTGTGGTCGCCATCGCCTGCCGACGCCGGAGCCGGGTCGACGGCCGGGGTGTCCGGGTGGCCGCCCGCGAGCGCGGCCTCGCTCGGCAGGTCGACGCCGGTGGCCGCCGCCCAGCGCCGGGCCAGGCTGACCGGCCGGGCGTCGGCGAACACCTCGTCGAGGTCGAACTCGACGCCGAGTTCGACCTCCAGATCCGCGACGAGGTTCACCGCGTGCAGCGAAGTTCCACCGGCGGCGAAGAAGTCGGTGTCCGGCGGGAGGTGACCGTCCGGCAGGTAGCGTCCGGCCGCGGCCGCGATCGCGGCGGCGACACCCGCCACGTCTCGGGGCCGGGCCGAACCAGGACCCGCCGCGGCCGGACCCGGCACCCTGGCCAGCAGGTCGTCCACGCTGAGTCCGACACCCCGCTCGATGGACACCGCCGTCGCACGCTGGCCGGAATCGTCGTCCAGGTCACGCATCGAAGCTCTCCTTGGTCTGCTGCTCCCACGAGCGGAAGGCCCGCAGCTGGTCCGGGGTGACCACGACCTCGATGTGGTCGCCGTCCTGGACACCGCCGCCGAGGGCGGCCAGCAGCCGCCTCGCAGGCGCGTTGCGCGGTGTGCGGTGCACGGACATCGTGACGCTCGCGCAGCCCAGTTCGTCCGCGCGGTCGGCCAACCACCGCAGCAGGCGCTCCTCGACACCCCTACCGAGCGCGCGGCAGCTCATCGACCACGCCGTCAGGTCGAGTCGATCGCCGTCGACGTGGAAGGCGAGCAGACCGATCTGGCCGTAGTCACCGAACCGGTCGCGGGCCGCGGCCATCCACAGCTCGCCCCGCTCCCGCCACCGGACGACGTCACCGTCGACCGACCGGGGCCGCAGGGTGAACTGGTTGGTGCGGGCCACGAGCTGCTCGGCCCTCGGCAGGTCCACATCGGACACCACCGTGACTTCGACCTCAAGTTCCAGCTCGGCGAGGAACTCCGCGAAACCGGCCTGTTCGCGGGCGACATCGCGCTCGCGCTCCTGCTCGTAGAACCGGGCACGCCGCCCGTCCTCGGCGGTCGCCGCCACCGGGACCAGCGGCCACAGTCGACACAGGAACTCCTCCAGTTCGTCCGCGGGCGGGCAGGTCACCGACAGCACCTCGGGCAGCGCCGAGCGCACCTTGGCGATCTCGGCCGGGTTGTCGTCGAGGAACAGGACGCTGTCGACCCCGACGTTGAGCGTCCTCGCCGCGTCGGCCAGCCTGCTCGGCTTGGGACCCCATTCGGCGGAGACAACGCTGAAGTGTTCCGGTTTCAGCACGCTGTCCCGGCGGTCGAGGACCGCTCGAACGGTCGCCTCGTCGTTGTTGGAGACCAACACCAGCAGCGCGCCCGCCTGCCGCCACCGCAGGAGCCTGCGCGCCAGGAGCGCGCGCGGGCCGGTGAGGTCGACGGCCTCGGGACCGATCTCGCCCGCGACACCGCCCCACAGGGTCTCGTCGCCGTCGACCGCGATCACCTTCGGCGCCGGGCGGCGCACCGCCCGCACCACCTCGGCGACGCGCAGTGCCACGGCAGCCTGGAAGGGCGCGGTGAACGGCAGGTGGGCCAGCCGTTCGGTCCGGTCGTCGAAGGGGTTCCCGGCGTGGTGTCGGGCCCAGTCCCGCGCGCCGAGCACCGCGATGCCCGGCACCTCGGCCAGGTCGGCCGCGACGTCGCGTTCCCACTGGGCGTGGCGGTCCTCCTGGTGCGCGGTGGGCGGGAAGCCGACGACCAGCGGCGTGCGGGTCCGCGTCGCCAGTGCCCGCAGCGCCGCCGGGTAGGCGGTGCGCAGCTCGGCGAGCAGGTTGTCGTCCACCGGACCGAACCGGCCGAGGTCGGCCGCCCGCAGCAGCACGATCCCGATCGCCGTCGACGGGTCGGCGAAGACCCCGGACGGGTCCCGCAGGGTCGCGAGGACCTGGTGGTACGGCGCCTCGGCGACGAACGGGCCCGCGTCCGCGTGACCGTCGGCGACCGCCGCCGGGCACATCAGGGGCAGGTTGCCCAGCGCGAAGGTGGCCGCGATGGCCAGCGCCGGACGAGGTGCCGGGGCTTCGACGGCGGGTGCCGCCACCACCGGCTCGGTCGCGTCGTGCGCCAGCTCTTCAAGCAGTCGCACGAACTCCTCGCCCAGGCCGGTGCTGGTCGCCGCGTCCAGGATGTCGACGTTGTGGTCGAACCGGATGATCGCCTCGTCCGGGATCATGGTGATCATCAGGTCGAGGTCGGAGTAGCCGGTGCCCGCGGGCAGCACCTCTAGGTGGTCGAGCCCGCGCGGGGATCGGATGAAGTTGAAGTACACCTCGACGAGCGGGGCGTTGTCCCGGTGCAGTCCCTGCCGCGCGAGGGTGGCGAGGACGTCGGAGAACCTCGCGCCCCTGGCCAGGACCTGCTGCAGCCGCGCGTCCGTGCGACGGAGCACCTCGGCGGCGGGCTCGCCTGCCCGCGCCTGCGCCGGAAACGGCACCGGTACCCCGAAGAAACCGACTGCGTCGTAGGCGTCGGCGTGGATGCGGGTGTCGACGGGGACGGCGAGCACGAACCGCTCCCGCTCGCGCTTCCTCGCCAGCAGCACGGTCAGCGTGCCGAGGCAGAAGGCGGCCGGGGTGATCGCGAGCCCGCTCGCCGCGGCCAAGATCCGTTCGGTCAGCCCGTCGGGCATCGGCACGGTCACGCTGCCCGCGCGGTAGGAACGCCGCGGCGGGCGGGGCCGGGCGAGTTCCAGGTCGAGCCGCCTGCTGCCCTGGAAGGACTCGCGCCACTGCGCGTTCGGGCCGGTGCCGCCCTGTTGGGCGTCGAGGAGCAGGTCGACATCGCGGTTGGTGATCGTGTCATCGAGCGTGGCACCGCCCAGCGCGGCGTCGATCTCCGCGGCGATCAGCAGCAACGACTGCAGGTCGCTCACCGCGTGGTGGGCGCCGAACACCAGGGTCTGGCCGTGGTCGCCCGCGTCGACCAACTCGAATCGCCACAACGACGGTCGCCGCAGGTCGAACGGCGGCTCCAGCAGCAGGCGCAGCCGCTCGGCGGCGTCGACCTCGTGGTCGACGGTCGACCAGCGCAGCACCGGCTCGGACACCGTCCGGTCCACCCGTAGCTGCCAGCCGCCGATGTCGGTGTGCTCGATCGCCGTGCGCAGCGCGGCGTGCCGGGCGACGAGGCCCTCGACGATCGCGCCGAGCTGGTCGCGGGTGGTCGGCGTGGTCAGTCGCGTCGCCAGGCCCACGTCGTGCGCCGCGGCAGGCATGCCCGGCTGGGCGCCGCGCAGCAGGCGCACCACGTCGCGGGTCGCGGGCCGCCTGTCCTGATCGGGCACCTCGGCGACGATCTCGGCCGCCCGCGTCGGGGCCACCGCCCGGACCGGCAGCGCCCGCGCCAGGGTCTGGGCGAGGACGCCGATGTCGGCGGCGGTGAACACCTCGGTGGTGGGGATCTCGACGCCGAGGTCGCGGACGAAGGAGTTGCGCAGCCGCACGAGCATCAGCGAGTCGAGGCCCAGTGCTTTCAGGGAGGTGGTCGGGGTCGAGATCTCCGCTGCCCCGGAAACCTCGGCGACCCGGGCGCGCACGTAGACGTCGAGGCGGGCGAGCCGGTCCTGGTCGGTGGTTGCCGCGAAGACCGCCGTCGCGAGGTCGGCCGAGGCTCCCGTCGAGGTGTCCGCACCGGTCGGTGCGGTGATCAGGTCGGCGAGCATCGGTCGGGTGTGCACGGCGTCGGGAAGCAGTCCGAGCCGCTGGGTGTCCAGGGCGATGGGTGCGAGCTGGCGGCGGCCGGTGGCCAGCACCCGCTCGAACAGGTCGCCGCCCTCCTGCGGGGTGAAGGCGATCAGGCCGGACCGGCTGAGCTGGGCGGCCGTGTCGGACTCGGCGGCCATCCCGACGCCGGACCAGGCGCCCCAGTCCAGGCTCAGTGCCCGGCGGTCGGTGCGCGACAGGTGGTGCGCCCAGGCGTCGAGGAAGGCGTTCGCCGCCGAGTACGGGCTCTGCCCGGCCGAGCCGAGCAGGCCTGCCGCCGAGGCGAACAGCACCAGGTTCGCCTCGGGGACCAGTTCGGTGAGCAGGACGGTGCCGAGGACCTTGGGGGCGAGGACCCGCAGGACCCGCTCGTCGGTCAGGTTCGCCACCGTGGCGTCGTCGAGCACACCGGCCGCGTGCACGACCATCGAGATCGGGCCCGCGGCGCGGCGCACGGCGTCCAGCGCCGCGCCGAGACCGTCCCGGTCGGTGACGTCGGCGCGTGCCAGGTGGACGGTGACGCCCCGCTGTTCGAGGCAGGCGATCCAGCTCTCGGTCTCCGCGTCGGGCACCCCGCGACTCATCAGGGCGAGGTGGCGGACGCCGCGTCCGGCCAGTCGCTCGGCCACGACCTTGCCGAGCCCGCCCAGCGCGCCGGTGATCAGGTGCACGCCGTCCACCGCGGTCGCGCCGGGGTCGCCGTCGGGGTGGGTGCGGGCCAGCCGCGGCACCAGGCGGGCGGAGCCGCGCAGTGCGACCAGGCGTTCGTCGTCGGCGTGCCAGAGCTGGGTCCACAGGGCGTCGACGCCCGCGGTCCCCAGGTCGATCAGCGTGGTCGCCAGCTCCGGGTACTCCTGCGCCACCGCGAGCCCGAAGCCCCAGGCGAGCGCCTGCTGCGGGTTGGTCACGACGGTGCTGTCACCGGCCGCCTGGCTGCCGCGGACGACGACGGACAGGCGGGGAGCCGGACCGTTCGAGCTGTCGGCGAGCGCCCGCACCAGGTGCAGCGTGCTCAGGCAACACAGCCGTGCCGACTCCCGCGCGGACGCCGCGTCCTCGATCGCCGGGGCGTCGAGCGCGGTCAACTGGACCACCTGGTCGGGCGACCCGTCCGCGAACGCCTCGCGCAACAGCCGGTCCAGGTGCCGGGGATCGGTCGGGTCGAGGACATAGCGGCAGGCACCCTCGACGGCGTAGGCAGTGCCTCTCCTGGCGATCACGTGCGGCACCGAGCCCAGCCGGTCGCCGAGTTCGGCGGCCACCCCGCCGTCGTCGGCCAGGATCAGCCAGCTTCGCCGGGCGGGGGTCGCCGCCGACGACACCCCGCGCGGCTGCCAGCGGGTCTCGAACAGGGCCCCGTCGCGTGGTGGGAGCGCGGCGAGCCGCAGATCCTCGATCGCCAGCAGCAGCCGCTCGTTCTCGTCCCAGACACCGAGGTCGACGGTGGCGGCGGCATCGGAGACGGACCGCAGGCGGCAGCTCACCCACGTGGGTGCGCCGGTCGCGTCGGTGAAGCGCGTCCGGCCGACCCCGGCGGGCACGAACGTCCGGTCGGTGGGCATCTCGCCGGGCAGACCGCAGGCATGGAACGCGGCGTCGAGGACGGCGGGGTGCACGAGGTAGCCCGTGGCGGCTCTGGCGGCGAGGCGCCCCACGGCCGCCGCGGGTCCGCGCTGTCCCTGCGCGAGTCCGCGGAAGGCCGGCCCGTAGTCGATGCCGCGGGCGCTCAGCCCGGCGTACACGGCGGCCGGATCGATCTCGTCGGCGCACTGCCCGCGCACCGCGGCGAGGCTCAGGTCGGCCGGTACCTCGGCGCCGGTCGGGACGACGCGCCCGCTGACGTGCCGTTCCCACCGCGGCCTGCCCGTGGCGGACGCCGAGGAGATGGTGAACGACCGGTCGCCGTCTTCGCCGGGCCGCAGCACCAACTGCAGCCGCACCGGCCGCTCCGCGTCGAGTCGCAGCGGCTGCTCGAACAGCACCTCGGCCAGGTGCACGTCGTGCCCATCGGCCACCGTGGTCGCGGCCTGCAGCGCCATCTCCAGGAAGGCGGCACCGGGCAGCCAGACCTCGCCGTTGACCCGGTGGTCGGCCAGGTAGCCGAAGCGGCTGTCCCGCAGGTCGACCTCGCCCTGGAAGAGGTGCCTGCCGGGCTCGTCGCTGAACTCGACGTGCGTGCCGAGCAGCTCGGAGCCGCGCCCTGCCGAGGAGGCCGGGGCGGGCGTGAGCCAGTGGCGCTCGCGGGCGAAGGCGTAGGTCGGCAGGGCGACGCGCTTGCCGGGGACCGACGGCGCCGTCCACTGTGGAGTGTGTCCGGCGACGTACAGCTCGCCGAGGCCCCGCAGCACCGTCTCGTGGTCGCCGCGCTGCCTGCGCAGCGAACCGACGCCGACCGCCGCGATGCCCGCTTCGGCGGCCACCGTCTCGACCGACGACAGCAGCGTGGGGTGCGGGCTGAGTTCGACGAAGTAGCGGTAGCCGTCGTCCAGCATCCGCCGGATCGTGTCGGCGAACCGGACGGGTTCCCTGAGGTTGCTGAACCAGTAGTCGGCGTCGAGTCGTTCGCCTGCGACGGGTTCGGCCAGCACCGTCGAGTACAGCGGGGTCGGCGCGGCGTGCCCGCGGATCTCGGCGTGCCGCTCGGACAGCTCCGCGCGCAGCGGCTCCATCAGCGGGGTGTGCGACGCGAACGGCGTCGTCAACACCCGGACGTCGGTACCCAGCTCCGCCAGCCGCCCGCGCAGCTCGGCCAGCGCGTCGATGTCGCCGGACACGGCCGTCGAGCCGGAGCTGTTGGCCGCGGCGACGAACAGGCGGCCCGCGAACGGCACGAGCAGTTCCTCGACCTGGGCGACCGGCAGCGGCACGGAGACCATGCCGCCCCGCCCGACCAGCGGGGCCACGGCCCGGGCCCGGCCGGTCACCACGGCAACGGCGTCGCCGAGGGACAGCGCCCCCGCGCAGTAGGCGGCGGCGATCTCGCCGAGGCTGTGGCCGACGACCCCGTCCGGGGTGACACCGAGCGAACGCCAGAGGGCTGCCAGCGCCGCGTTGAGCGCGAACAACACCGGCTGCAGGAATTCGGTCCGGTCCACCGGCTCCGGCGCGCGCAGCGCATCGAGCACCGACCGGCCCACCTGCCGCTGGATCTCCTCATCGATCCGGGTCAGCTCCGCGCGGAACGGCTCGGAGTCACCCAGCAGGTCCAGTCCCATGCCGGGCCACTGCCCGCCGTGTCCGGGCAGGACGAACGCGACCTTGCCGGTGTCCTCGCCCCGGGGCGGGGTGAGCGGAGTCCGGCCGTCGCCCAGCCGGTTCACTGCCTCGCGCAGTTCCTCCCGATCGCCCGCCACGATCGCCGCCCGCCACTCGAAGTGGCTGCGGTGGTGCGCCAGGGCGTCGGCGACGCCGGACAGGTCGGTGTTCTCGGTCAGGTGGGCCGCCAGCCGGACGGCCTGAGCCCGCAGTCTGTCGGCGCCGCGGCCCGACACGACGTACAGCCGGGCTCCGACCGGAACCGGCTCCGTGGTCTCGGGGTCTGTCCGCGGTGCTTCCTCGATGACGAGGTGCGCGTTGGTGCCGCTGATACCGAAGGAACTGAGCCCGGCCCGACGCACACGATCCGGGCTCGCAGGCCAGGGAACGGCCTCCCGCAGGACGTGCAGCCCGCTGTCGTCCCAGTCGACGTGCCTGCTGAGCGTGTCGGCGTGCAACGTGGCGGGCAGCGTCTGGTGCCGCAGCGACTGCACCACCTTGATCAGACCGGCGACACCCGCCGCGGCCTGGACGTGTCCGAGGTTGGACTTCAGCGAACCGAGGTAGAGCGGGCGATCCCGGCGGGCACCGAAGACCTGTGCCAGGGCGTTCGCCTCGATCGGATCACCGAGCGTGGTGCCGGTGCCGTGCGCCTCCACGTAGTCGAGGTCGTCGGGCGCCAACCCGGACTGCGCCAGGGCGCGTCGGATCACCTGCTCCTGCGCGGGACCATTGGGCGCGGACAGGCCCTGACTGCGGCCGTCCTGGTTGACGGCGATGCCACGCAACACCGCCAGCACCTGGTCGCCGTCCCGTTGGGCGTCGCTCAGACGCTTCAACACGACCATCCCGGCGCCTTCGGCCCAGACCGCGCCGTCGGCGTCGTCGGAGAACGAACGGCACCGCCCAGTCGGCGACAGACCCCGCAGCCTGCTGAACTCCACGAACAAGTGCGGAGTCACCATGACCGTCGCCGCGCCTGCCAGCGCCAGATCGCACTCCCCCGAGCGCAGCGCGTTCACCGCGAGCTGGATCGCGACCAGCGACGACGAACAGGCCGTGTCCACCGTCAACGCGGGTCCCTGCAACCCCAGCGCATAAGATAATCGGCCAGACGCCACGCTCAACGCGGACCCGGTGCCGATATAGCCGTTCATCTGGTCCAGCCGGGCGCCCTGCAAGTAGTCGCTGGCCATCATGCCGACGAACACACCGGTAGCGCTGCCCGCGAGGGTGGC
>NZ_JBQTHF010000098.1:0-11150 GCF_052390155.1 Actinokineospora sp.
GGCGGACGCCCGATCGCCGCTATCAGCACCAGGTTCCGGCACACCGGCCCCACCGGGGCCGTGTGCGGCACCGTGTGGCCCTAACTCGCCGAGCAGACCCGACGCGGGGCCGCCGCGCTGAGCACCCGCTTCGGCGGCCACGCGCACGACCGGACCCCGCACCGCGTGGGCAGTGCGGGGTCCGGTCCTCAGTAGACGGTCAGAGGCCGACCGAGGCCAGCCACTCCTTGGCCACCTTGGCGGTGTCCGGCTTGTCCGGGGCATTCAGCTTGGTGTTCAGGTCGATCAGCGTCTGGGTGGTCAGCTTCGCGGAGATCGCGTTGAGCACCTGCTTGACCGTGTCGTCCACCTTGCTCTTATTGACCAGCGGCACCACGTTCTGCGCGGCGAAGGTCGACTTGGGGTCCTCCAGCACCACGAAGTTGTTCGCGGTGATCGCCGGGTCGGTGGTGAACAGGTCGGCGGCCAGCACCAGACCGGACTTGAGCGCGTCCACTGTCAGCGGGCCGCCGACGTCGAGGGACTTGAACTCCTTGACCTCCAGGCCGTAGTCCTCTTTCAGGCCGGGCAGTCCGTCGGTGCGCTTCTGGAACTCGGGCGGGCCGCCGAAGACGACGTCGCCGCCCTTCTTCGCGAGGTCCTCAATGGACTTGAGGCCGAGCCGGTCCGCGGACTCCTTGGTGACCACCACCGCGTCCTTGTTCTCGGCGGCGGACTTGTCCAGCACGGTCAGGTTGGCGGGCAGCGCCTTCTGCAGCGCGGCGTACACCTCGTCCGGCGCGGTTTCCTTGGCCTGCTTGTTCACGTGCACCAGCAGCACCCCGGTGTACTCCGGGATCAGGTCGATCGAACCGTCCTGCAGACCGGGGAAGTAGGTCTCGCGGCTGCCGATGTTGAGCTTCTTGGTGACCTTGACGCCCTTGGCTTCCAACGCGCTCGCGTAGATCTCGGCGAGCAGCGCGTTCTCCGGGAAGTTGGCCGAGCCGATGGCGATGGTGCCCGTCGGCGCGGGCGTGCCGGTGGCACCGCCGGAGGGCTGGTTGGCCAGCGGGTCCGACGACCCCCCGCACGCCGTCAGGGTCAGCGCAGCCGCCATGGCGGTCGCCGCACCGGCGAGTACGCGCTTCATCGAGGGACTCCTCATGTTGTCACTTCCGTTGTCGTGTCGATCCGAAGTCGGGTCGCCCGCTTGCGGGAGCGGGTGCGGGTGCCGCGCAAACCCGGCGACACCACCAGCCACTGCACGCCCGCGAGGACCAGTTCCACCGTGATGGCCAGCCCGGCGATCAGCACCGCGCCGCCCGCCATCTGGTCGAACTCCCGAAAGGCGTAGCCGTCGATGACGAACCGGCCGAGCCCGCCGAGAGAGACGAAAGCCGCGATGCTCGCGGTGGCGATCACCTGCAGGGTGGCCGCCCGCACCGCGCCGAAGATCAGCGGCAGCGCGTTCGGCAGCTCGACGCGCAGCAGGATCTCCTTTTCCCGCATACCCATCCCGCGCGCGGCGTCCACAATGGCCGGTTCGACGTTGCGCACGCCCGCGTAGGTGCCCGCCAGCAGCGGCGGGATCGCGATCAGCACCAGCGCGATCGTCAGCGCCTCCACCGCGAGCAGCACGCCCATGGTCAGCACCAGCAGGATCAGCAGACCCAGCTCCGGCAGCGCCCGGAACGAGTTGACGATGCCCACGATGACCGTGCCGCCCTTGCCGGTGTGTCCTATGTAGGCACCGAGCGGGATCGCGACGAGCGCGGCGATCAGCACCGCGACCACCGTGTACTGCAGGTGTTCGACCAGCCGCTGCGGGATGCCCGGCGTGCCCAGGGTGGTCGTCCAGTTGTCCGGGTCGCTCAGCCAGGAGACGAGCTGGTCGAAGACGTTCACACCCGCTCACCGGCCTTCACCCACGGCGTGAGCAGCCTGCCCGCGATCGCGAGCAGCGCGTCCACGATCAGCGCCAGCACCAGGATCAGCACGATGCCTGCCACGATCTCCGAATAGTTGGTGCGCTGGAAGCCTTCGGTGAGGAACGCGCCGAGACCGCCGACGCCGATCAGCGCGCCGACACTGACCAGGCTGATGTTCGACACCGCCGCCACCCGCAGGCCGGCGACCAGCACCGGCACCGCCAGCGGCAGTTCCACGGCGAAGAACCGGCCCGCCGCGCGGTAGCCCATCGCCGTCGCCGCCGCGGTCACCGAGACCGGCACGGCGGCCAGCGCGTCGGCGACGGACCGCACCAGCAGCGCGACGGTGTAGACCGTGAGCGCCACCTGGACGTTGATCGGGTCGAGGATCTGGGTGCCGAGGATCAGCGGCATCATCACGAACAGCGCCAGCGACGGGATGGTGTAGAGCAGACCCGCGGCGGGCACCAGAATCAGCCGGGCGAGCCGCCAGCGGCTCGCCGCCCAGCCCAGCGGCAGCGAGAGGATCAGCCCGGCGAGCACCGGAACCAGCGCGAGCCACAGGTGGTCAAGGCTCACCGAGAACAGATCGTCGAGGTGGTCGAGGACCCAGGTCACGTCGGCACCTCACCGGAGCGGCGGGCGTCGGCCAGCGCCCTGAGGACGGTGTCCGCGGTGACCCCGCCGACCACGGCGCCGTTCGCGTCGACCGCGATGCCCAGCGCCGCGGGGGAACTCAGCGCGGAGTCGAGCGCGTTGCGCAGCGAGCCCGCGGTGCCCGCCGACTCGGCGTCCACTTGGTACAGTGAGCCGCCGGAGATCAGGTCTTCCGCACGCACTTCGTCCACAGTGGACAGTGCGCGGTCGGAAACCCAGCCGAGCGGCCGATTCTCCGCATCGACCACGACCGCCCAGCCGTTGTCGAGCAGACCGCGGGCCTGCTCGACCGGCGAGCCGACCGGCACGCTCGCCACCGGACCGACCGGGATGCCGTGCGCGGAAAGGAATCCGAGCGCCCGGTAGCCGCGGTCGCGGCCGACGAACGAGGACACGAAGTCGTCGATCGGCTTGGCCAACAACGCCGCCGGGGTGTCGTACTGCGCGAGTCTGCCGCCGACCCGCAGCACCGCCACCTTGTCGCCGAGCTTGATCGCCTCGTCGATGTCGTGGGTGACGAACACGATCGTCTTGTCCAATTCGGACTGCAGGCGCAGCAGTTCGTCCTGCAGGTCGTCGCGGACCACGGGATCGACCGCGCTGAACGGCTCGTCCATCAGTAGTACCGGCGGATCGGCGGCGAGCGCGCGGGCCACGCCCACGCGCTGCTGCTGTCCGCCGGAGAGCTGCGCCGGGTACCGTCTGCCCAGTTCGGCGGGCAGTCCCACGGTTTCCAGCAGTTCGGCCGCGCGTCTGCGGGCAGCGCGCCGCGACGCTCCAGTGAGGACTGGAACGGTGGCGACGTTGTCGAGCACGGTGCGGTGCGGGAAAAGTCCGGCGTGCTGGATGACGTAGCCGATGCCGCGGCGCAGCAGCGCGGGGTGCTGCGCCCGCACATCCATGCCGTCCAGCAGGATCGAGCCGGAGGTGGCGTCGATCATTCTGTTGATCATCCGCAGTGACGTGGTCTTGCCACAGCCCGACGGTCCGACGAAGACAGTGATCTGTCCGTCGTCGATTGCCAGGTCGAGAGAGTCCACTGCCACCGTGCCATCGTCGTAGCGCTTGGTGACGGCCTGGAACTCGATCACCCGAGGCCCCTTGGGTCGAGACGGCTCCTTGCCAGCCGTTGATCGGCCGACCCTAACCCGAATGGCTGACAGCGGCAGCGTGTTCCACGATGTGACCGCTCGGAGCGACCATCGTCTCACCGCCGGATAGTCCGAACGGCGGCTTCCGTACGCTCTCCGGGTTGTGGCCGACTCCCTGAACGCGTTCCTCGCCGAGCGCAGTGTGCACACCCGACCGCTGCGCGCGCTGATCGCCCTGCTGTGCACCGGTTGGCGTCCGCTGGACGAGCTGGTGCGGACCGCCGCCGTGCCGCGGCGCACCGTCGAGGACCTGCTCGCCGCCTGCGACGCCGAGCGGGACGGCCCGACCTGGCGGATCGCGCCGTCGCGGGTGGCCGAGTACCTGCCGCTGGCCGAACTCCCGCCCCCGCCCGACGACGCCGACCTGCGGCCGCTGTTCGAGAAGTACCTCGCGGACGTCCCCCTGCCGCTGCGCGCGCTCGACCACGTCCAGGCCGACGTGGACACCATGTTGCGGCGCGCCCGCTGGCTCGACGACACCTACGACCTGCGCGGCGCGCGGCTGCTGTGCGTGGGCGACCACGACCTGACCGCGCTCGCCGCCTGCACGCTACGCCCGGGACTGTCGGCAGTGGTCGTGGACTTGGACGACAGCCTGCTGGCCTACATCGACCACACCGCGCGCGAGCGGGGCCTCGACATCCGCTGCCTGCACGCCGATTTCCGGTTCGGTCTGCCGCCCGCCGCGGTCGGCTCGGCCGACCTCGTGTTCACCGACCCGCCGTACACCCCCGAGGGGATGCGGCTGTTCCTCGCCCGCGGCGTCGAAGGACTTCGCGCCGCCGACGGCCGCGTGGTGGTCGCATACGGCTACAGCGAGCGCAATCCCGCGCTCGGCCTCAAGGTGCAGCAGGAAATCCTGCGGCTCGGGCTGGTGTTCGAGGCGGTGCTGCCCGCGTTCAACCGGTACCTGGGCGCGCAGGCCGTGGGCAGCGCGAGCGACCTGTACGTGCTCCAGCCGACCGGGCGGTCGCCGAAGCTCGCCGAAGCGACGGTCCGCACCGGGATCTACACCCACGGCCCGCAGTCGGTCGAATCGGGCGGCACCGACCCCGGCGCCATCGCCGCCCTCCTGCGGCTCGCCCAGTCGGGTGCGGTACTGCTCGGGCCGGGTTGGTCGGCGCCGGTGCGGGCGTCGGGGCCGGTGGCGTACGACCTGATGGCCGACCCGGGGCCGTGGCTGGCGCGGACCCTGGTCGCGGGGCCGCGGGTGCGGGTGGCGGCGCTGGTGGGCAACAACCACCCGGACATCACCGACCAGCGGGGGCAGCAGGCACTGCGCGACCTGGTGGCCGCGAAGTACCGACTGACCTTCCACCGGAGTACCCCGGACGGCAAGCACGCGGTGGTGGTCGCGGAGCCGGTTCCGGGGGACGGGGTCGCGGCGGAGCTGTTGGACCACGCCCACGGGAAGCTGGGCAACGTGTGGCGGGAGGCCCTGATCCGCGCGTCGGACGGTGCGGTGACGAAGCGGGAAGCTCGGGAGCGGGTGGCCGCGCTGGTGACTGACGCCGGGGACCTGGACCTACGCCTGATCGACCTGCCTCGACACCGACTGCGCGCTGTGCTGGAAGCCGCGAGTTCACCCGCCTAACAACCCGCGACTTGTCCACAAGGCGCCCAACCATCCACAGGAATTCCCACCCCACCCCATTCACCCGCCACCACCGATAGACTGGAGCAGGGCAGGCCCCCAGGGCGGGTGGGGATTCTGGGGTGGGCTGGGCTCAGGCGCCGCTGGGGATGAGGACGGGGCCTAGCTTGAGGAGCTCTCGGAAGTCCCGTGCGGGGAGGGGGCGCGACATCAGCCAGCCCTGGTAGGCGTCCACGCCCACGCCGCGCAGGACGTGGAATTGGGTGGCGTTTTCGACGCCCTCGGCGACGCAGCTTCGGCCCATCGCGCGGGCCATGTCGACCAGGGCGCGGGCAACGGCGAAGTCGGAGGCGTCGGTGGCGACGCCGGAGACGAAGCGGCGGTCGATCTTGATGATCTGGGCGGGCAATTCCTTGAGCCGGGCGAGTGACGAATAGCCGGTGCCGAAGTCGTCGACGGCGAAGCGGACGCCGCGCTCGACTAGTTCGGCCATCGCCTCGCGGCTGCGCGACGGCAGATCGATGAGGCTGGTCTCGACCAGTTCCAGGATGACCCGGTCCCACGAGATGCCCGTCGCGGCGACAGTGTTCACCACGCATTCGACGAACTCCGGGTCGCCGGGGACCAGGCCTGCCAGGTTGACCGCGATGCCGACGCCCGCGCCGAGGATGCTGCCGGTCATCTGCGGCCATTCCGCCGCCTCGGTGAGCGCGGCGCGCAGGACCCAGCGGTCCAGTTCGCCCAGGAGGTCGCCCTGCTCGGCGACGGGCAGGAAGTCGCCGGGCAGGAGTAGGCCGCGTTCCGGGTGCGGCCACCGGACCAGGGCCTCGGCGGAGAGCACCGAGCCGTCCGGGCCGACCACGGGCTGGTAGTGCAGGACGAGTTGGTCGCACGCGATGGCCTCGCGGAGTTGGCCCTCCAGCAGCATCTGGCTGTTGGCCGACGCGATGAGGGCGTCGCTCGCCAGCGAGACGCGGCCGGTGCCGCGCGCCTTGGCCGCGAACATCGCCGCGTCGGCGTAGCGGAGCAGGTCGGCGCCGCTGGTTTCCGGGCCGCTGGGCACCGCCGCGCCGATGCACGCCGACACCCGCAGGAGCTGCCCCCGCACCGGCACTGCCGTGCGCAGCAGGCTCGCCACCTGGTTGGCCAGCGCCTCGACGCCGCCCGCCTCCTCGACATCGGAGCAGATGACCACGTACTCGTCGCCCGACATGCGGGCCACGGTGCAGCTCGGCGGCAGGCCCCGCTCCATCCGCCGGGCCAGCGCGGTGATCAGCTCGTCGCCGACGTCGTGGCCGAGGGAGTCGTTGACCCGCTTGAAGTTGTCCACATCGCAGAACAGCAGCGCGATGCGCTCGAAGTCGCGCCCGCCGAGCAGCTTGCCCAGCAGTTCCTTGACCGCCGCGCGGCCGGGCAGTCCGGTCAGCTCGTCGTGGGTGGCCTGGTAGCGCAGCCGCTCGGCGGCGCGCCTGCGGTCGGTGACGTCGGCGAAGACCACCAGCCAGAACCGCTGGCCGTCGTCGGCGACCGACACGGTGGCGTTCAGCTCGCAGTACACCGGCTTGCCCGCCGCCGTGATCAGCACCCGCTGTCCACTGTGGAACGAGTGCGACTCGCGGCCGCGCCTGCTGTCGCGGTCGTCGGGGTGGGTGAGCTGTTCGGCCGTGGTGCCACGCAGCCGGTCGAGTTCCATGCCGAGCAGCGAGCACAGCGCGTCGTTGGCGTCGACGAGCCGCTCGGCGTCGTCGAACAGCGCGATGCCGACCGGGGTGATCGCCACCAGGTCGGTGAATCGCTTGCTGGAGCGCTGCATGCGGGTCTCGGTGGAGCGCTGCTCGGTGACGTCCTGCGCGGTGCCGATCATCACCGCCAGCTCGCTGTCGGTGCCCGCGGCCTCGCCCCGGATACGGAACACCCGGCGCTTGCCGTCGGGGCGGATGACGCGGTGCTCGCACTCCACCGGCCTGCGCAGGGTCGCCAGCTCCTGCCACCGCTGGTCGACCCAGCCCCGGTCGTCCGGGTGCACGAGCTGCATGTAGTCGGCGTAGGTGATCTTGGCGCCCGGCTCGACGCCGCCCAGCTCGTAGAGCATCGAGGACCACAGGCACTCGTTGGTCTCGGTGTTCCACTCCCAGGTGCCCAGCCGGGCGACGCGCTGCGCCTCGCGGAAGAGCCTGCCGTCCTGGCTGAGCTGGCGTTGCAGCGCGCTGAACTTGGTGAAGTCCTGCACCGTGCCGTGCATCCTGGCGATCCTGCCCGTCACGTCCCGCTCGGTGCGGGCGCGCACCAGGTAGGTGCGCTCGCCGGTGCCGTCGCGGACCTCCAGCTCGATCGGCTGCGACGAGCGCTGCCTGCGCAGCCGGGCGCCGAAGTCGTCCAGCAGCGGCCCGTCCTCGGGGTGGACCAGGGCGATCAGGTCGCCCATGGCGCTGCCCGCGGGCAGCCCGCAGAGCCTGCGCAGGCCGTCGGACAGGTAGGCCTGGCCGCTGCAGACGTCGACGGTCCAACTGCCCATACGGGCTATCCGCTGGGCCTCCAGTAACAGGCCCCGCTCGGCGCCCGGCTCGTCGTCGTAGTCGACCACGTCCTGTTCGCCCAGGTCAGGGTCCAGGATCCGGCCCGTGTCCACGTCGAAAGCACCGGTCGGCAGCCCGGTGCGCACGACATGCTCGGCCACGGCGCGATCCCTCCACCCTCGACTGGGCGGGTGGGGCACCGCTGCCGAGCATCCCGCCGGGCCTCAGGCTACCCCGTCCTCCTTGGCCGCCCGTGCCACCGCCGCCGCGACCTCGGGCGCGACCCGGGGGTCGAGCGCGCTCGGAACGATCTTGTCGACGGCCAGGTCGTCCTCGGCCACCGCCGCGATCGCGTCGGCCGCGGCGAGCTTCATCCGCTCGGTGATCCGCCGGGCGCCGGAGTCGAGCGCGCCGCGGAAGATGCCCGGGAAGGCGAGCACGTTGTTGATCTGGTTCGGGAAGTCGCTGCGGCCGGTGGCCACGATCGCGGCGTACTTGGCGGCCACCTCGGGGTGGATCTCCGGGTCCGGGTTCGACAGCGCGAAGACGATCGAGTCCTTCGCCATGGTGGCGACCAGTTCCTCGGGCACCGTGCCCGCCGACAGCCCGACGAACACGTCCGCACCCGCGAGCGCCTCGGCCTGGCCGCCGCGCAGCCCCCCGGAGTTGGTGACCTCGGCCATCTGCTCCTTGATCGGGTTCAGGTGGTCGCGGCCCGCGTGGATGATGCCGCGCGAGTCGAGCAGCGTCACGTCGCCCGCGCCCGCGGCGATCAGGATCTTCGCGCAGGCCACGCCAGCCGCGCCCGCGCCCGCGATGACGATCCGCTGGTCGGCGATGTTCTTGGCGAGCACCGTGTTCGCCCCGCGCAGCGCGGCGAGCAGCACGATCGCGGTGCCGTGCTGGTCGTCGTGCATGACCGGGCAGTCCAGCGCCTCGATGAGCCGGGCCTCCAGTTCGAAGCAGCGCGGCGCGGAGACGTCCTCCAGGTTCACCGCGCCGAACGAGGGCCGCAGCCGCACCAGGGTCTCGACGATCTCGTCCACGTTCGTGGTGTCGAGCACCAGCGGGATCGAGTCGAGCCCGGCGAAGGTCTTGAACAGCGCCGCCTTGCCCTCCATGACCGGCAGCGACGCGCTGGCGCCGATGTCGCCGAGGCCGAGCACCGCGGTGCCGTCGGAGACGACCGCGACCAGCCGGGCCGCCCAGGTGTAGCGCGCGGCGAGGGAGGCGTCCTCGGCGATCGCGCGGCTCACCTTCGCCACGCCGGGGGTGTAGACGACGGCCAGCGCCCTGGCGTCGACGATCGGCTTGGTCACCTCGATGCCGAGCTTGCCGCCCTCGTGCGCGCGGAAGATCTCCTCATCGGTGACCGGGCCTGGCGCCAGGGTTTCGCTCACGTTCATCGTCCGATCGGTCGTGGCCTGCACTTCGTTCACTGCGGTCATGGGCGTCCTCCTCACGATCGCGCGCTGTGCTCGAACCGGCGAGCACAGCGCGGGTAGCCGGACGGTAACTCGGAGTCCTGACACGGGGCTGGTCTCGCCCGGTGTCCGGCACGGGTCGTGGCACGGCTGTCAAGGTTTCGGCCCATCGCCCAGGGTGCGGGCGGCGAGCACGGACGCTGCGGTCTGCACAGTGTGGCAGGGACGCCGTCGGCTGTCTGCGGTAGGGATCACATACCGGACCCCTATTTCCGCACGTCAGAAGGTGTTTCCCAAGACGTCCGTCCGGTTTGCACGCGGTCACGGGCGGATCCGCGCCCGGGGTCACTACGCTCGGGTGCCATGCACGTAAGAGAGCTGAACGTCCCCGACGCGTTCGAGTTCACCCCCCGCAAGTTCCACGACAACCGGGGTGTGTTCGTCTCGCCGTTCCAGGGCGAGGCGTTCGTCAAGACCGTCGGCCACGCGTTCGTGGTCGCCCAGACCAACCACAGCCTGTCGCGCCGGGGGTCGTTGCGCGGCCTGCACTTCGCCGACGTGCCGCCCGGGCAGGCGAAGTACGTCTACTGCCCGCAGGGCGCGCTGCTCGACGTCGTCGTCGACATCCGGGTGGGCTCGCCGACGTTCGGGGTGTGGGACTCCGTCCGGCTCGACCCGGTCGACTTCCGCGCGGTGTATGTGCCGGAGGGAATCGGCCACGGGTTCGTGGCGCTGGAGGACGACACGGTGATCTCCTACCTGTGCTCCACCCCGTACAACCCCAGCGCCGAGCACGGCATCGACCCGCGCGACCCGGCGCTCGGGCTGCCCTGGGCCGACGAGGTCGAGCCGGTGTTGTCGGAGAAGGACGCCGCGGCCCCCAGCCTGGCCGAGGCGCTCGCCGCGGGGCTGCTCCCCCGGTACGCGGACTGCCTGGCGCGGTACGCGAAGCAGCGCACCAGCTAGCGCAGCCTGCCCGGCCGCGGCCACAGCCGCCAGCGGATCACCGCGTGCACCTCGGCGGGCCCCAACTCCCGCGAGTCCGTCGACGCGGACCGGTTGTCGCCGCACACATGCCAGCCGCCCGGCTCCAGGCGCACGGCGCGCTTGACCGAGAGCCTGCCCGGGCGCGACATCCAGGTCACCAGCACCACGTCACCCGCGGCAGGCGCACCGCGCGCGGCGAACACGGTGTCGCCGTCGGACAGGGTCGGAGCCATCGACGCCCCCCGCACCCGCACCCGGCGGCCGGGCAGCCTGCCCAGCGGTCCCAAACGATCACCTCCACCAGCCGGTCCGGCGCGCCCGGAGTAGGGTCGATTCGTCGGAGCATCCCCGTTTTGCCATGGAGGAACAATGCGACTGTTGTCGCGCTTTCTCACCCCGCGACTGGAGGCCACCGCGCACTGCGACCTCCCGTGCGGTGTCTACGATCCGGCCCAGGCCCGTATCGAAGCGGAGTCGGTGAAGGCTGTCCAGCAGAAGTACCAGGACAACGACGACGCCGAGTTCCGTACGCGCGCCGTCCTGGTCGCCGAAGAGCGCAGCGAGCTGGTCAAGCACCACCTGTGGGTCCTGTGGACCGACTACTTCAAGCCGCCGCACTTCGAGAAGTACCCCGAGCTGCACGACCTGTTCAACCGCGCCACCAAGGCCGCGGGCGCGGGCGGCACCAAGGGCTCGATGGACCCGGCCACCGGCCAGGCCCTGCTCGACCTGATCGGCGAGATCGACAAGATTTTCTGGGAGACCAAGAAAGCCTGACTCCTCGCCCCACCGAAGCGTCGCTTTCCAGCGGTAACACCTCCATTCGGTCAGCGTCGTCGCTCATTGCAGCTAGTGGGGTGGCAAGCTCTATCTCACCGGGGTTTCCAGGGCACTCACGCGTTCGAGTTCTTCAC
>NZ_JBQTHF010000099.1:0-7262 GCF_052390155.1 Actinokineospora sp.
TTTGTTTCGGCCCGCCCGGGTGGGGGGCCGCCCGCGGCCCCCCCCCCCCACCGGTCTGCGCCTTACCAGCCGAGCCGGGTCAGGACGGTGCTCAAGGTGTCCGCGGCGGCCTTGCAGGTGTCCTCGACGACACCGGACGGCGGCTTGGCGTCGAACCCGACCAACGCGGGCCCGGCCTCGACGTAGAGCCAACAGGCACTGCCCGCGGCGGACTTCTTGTACCCGGGGCGACCGGCGATCTCCAGCTTGTCCGAGGTCCGCTTGACGACCTCGTCCTGCGGTGGCGGCACGATCAGCAGCGTCACCGACCGGCCCTCCGCCGGATCTCCCCACACGCAGCGCGGCAGGCCGTTGCCGTCCTCGCGGTGCGGGTCCAATCCGCGCGAGGGCGCCTTCGCCTCGGGCAGGTAGGCCCGCACCTCCTCCGGCTTGAGCAGACCGCACGGGTCGACGTCCACAACGGACTGCTCCGAAGTGGACGGTGCGGCAGTCGAACCGCCGCCGCAACCCGAGACCGCCGCGACGCCGACCAGCACGGCCGCGAGGCGCCGCCTCACAGGAGATCCTTCCGAAACACCGAGTAGTCCTCGAAGTACTCCTCGTCGGTCGCGGCCCGGCGCGGTTGCTGCGCCGGGGTCTGGCCCGCCGGTCCGGGCTCGGACAGCGACTGCACTCGCACACTGGCCATGGAGTCCCAGGCCGCGACGACGTCCGGGTCGGACCGCGCGCCGCCCTCGATCACGTCGCGCCAGGTGAACGAGCCCTCGGCGATCCGCTGCGCCACCCACCGCCACTGCGCGGTCAGGCCCGGTCCGGTGACGAACTGGCGGAAGCTGTCCACCTCTTCGTCGGTCATCGGCTCGTCCGCGTCGTCCAGCCAGGCCAGGTTCCGATCGATCCGGTCGAACTGCGCGACCGCGTCCTCGATGCTGTTGTCGAGGTCGCGCTCGGCCCGGATCATCTCCGTGGTCTTCCAGTCCCTTGGCGAGGTCACCGGGGGACTCCCTTCCGGCCTAGAGGCCACCGGCCCGCGCCTGGGTGTCGATTTCGGTGAGCTGCTGGTCGAGATCACGCTGCGACTGCTCGAAGTCCGTCCGCGCCTGGTCCATGTCCTGGCGGCCGCTGTTGATCGTGTCCGCGATGGCCAGGACGTCGTGCGTGGAGTTGATCTCCGGGATGGTACCGACCGCGTCGAGCACCTCCTGGAACGCCTTGAAGTAGGCGTCGGCGTTCGCCACCAGGTCCGAGATCGTCTGGTGCAGCGCGAGCACGTCGTTGACCAGCCCGATGATCGCGTCGACGTCGCTCCAGTACGGGAAGTCCTTGAACCCGCTGGCGATCCACTCGACCGCGCCGACCAGCCACCCGATCGCCGGGACCGCCTTCGCCGCCAGCTTGATGATCCGGTCGATGATCCGGTCCAGGATCGAGACGACCTTCTCGGCGGCGATGATCGAGTACTCGGAGAGCTTCTCGAAGCCCTTCGCCATGTACTCGGCGCTCTTCTTGGCGATGAACAGCGCGCCGACCCAGGTGACCTCGATGTGGGTCTGGAACGCCGCCCGAGCGGGACCCTCGGTCCACGACTCGGTGATCAGCTTCACCTCGTTCTCGGTGACGTTGTTCGACACCTTGCCCAGCGACTCCGCCACGTGGTTCCACGCGTCGCCGTTGGCCGCGATCCGGTTGAAGTCGCCGGTGACCGGCTCGACCAGCGTCTTGTAGAGCCCGCCCTCGCCGAGGTCGGACAGGAAGTTGCGCCAGCACCAGTCGATGACGTCGGTGACGGCGTAGCTGCCGCGCAGCTTCTCCGCGAGCGGGGTGGTGGCCACCTCGATGTTCGCGGGCGTCACCTCGTCGACGTCGCTAAATGGCACGGTTGCCACCCCGGTTGGTGCGGTTGAGCCGCTCCTGGTTCTCGATCTCGGCCAGGCCGTAGTCGTACGCGGTCGCGTGCAGACCGTCCGCGGTGTTGCGCATCTTGTTCATGCCCATGCGGAACGCCGCGTCCACCAGGTTCAGGCCGACGAAATTCATCACGTCGGCCAGCGGTGAGAGCAGGAAAGTGAACCCGTCACCGTTGCAGCCCTCGTACCGCGCGTCCATCCGAATCAGGTCCAGATCGGACGCCACCCCCACGTGCAGATACCGCGCGTAGTCGCGCAGATCCCGGGCGATTACCTCTGTTCCCGCCATTGCCCCTCCCCAGTCATGCCTGCCACGTTCGGCGAGTAGACGCACGAACGGGGCGCCCCGGTTTCACTTTCGGCCGAATCTGGACAAATGTCGAGCGGTCGTCCCTCGATCGGGTAATGGGAATTACCCGCGCTCCGCGATCGACGCGGGCAGCGTGAACCGCCCGTCCGAACCGGGCGCGAACTCGTGCACCCCGACCACCGCCGCGGCCGGGATCGGCCCGTACACGTGCGGGAACCACGGCCCGTCCGGCAGGGCGGGCACCGCGGCCTCCCACCGCACCGGCACGCCGACCAGGGCCGGGTCGATCTCCAGCAGCACCAGGTCGGTGCGGCCCGCGTAGAGCCGGTTCGCGGGCAGGTGCACCGTGCCGGGGTCCGAGCAGTGCACGAACCCCTCGGTGTCCAGGCTCGGCGCGCGGACCTCGGCGGCGGGCCACCCCGCACGCGGGTGGATGTGCAGGATCATCGGATGGTGATCTGCCTGCCGAGCAGGCCGTCGCGCGCCCGGCGCTCTTCGCCGGTCAGCGGCTCCGCGTCCAGCGACGCCAGCGCCCGCTCGATGCGGACACCGAGTTGCTCCGCGCCCTCGGCCCACTCGCGGGCGTGCAGCTCGCGGTCGAGGTCCCAGACCGGCACGAGCAGGCCGTGCGCGCGGAACGAGCCCGCGTACCGCGAGCCCTCACCCAGGCCCAGCTCCCCGCGGGCGGACAGCCGGGCCAGCGCGGCCAGGAGCTGCTCCTCCGGCTCCGGGCGCACCCAGCGCAGGTGGGCCTTCTCGCCCGCGTCGACCCAGTAGGCCGCCGGGCCGATTCGCTCGGTCGGCAGGATGGCGCTGTTGGCCCGCTCCAGCGACAGCGCGACCTCGCCGGACGGCTCGCTGCCCTCGGGCATCCACCAGGTGAAGTCGCTGTGCACCGCGGCCTCGATCGGGGCGTCCAGGTCGACCAGGTCTTGCAGCCGCTCCGGCTTGTCGCCCGGGTCGGTCTCCGGGCCGACGACCGGCAGCACGTCGCCCGGCTCGGCGTCGAGCACCCAGCGCACCGCGCGGGCGAGGTCACGGCTGATGTCGTTGGACCGGGTCTGCACCTGCAGGCCGACGAACGCGACACCGTCCGCGCGGACCAGGGCCGCGGCGGCCATCGGCAGCACGGTGGCCAGGGTGACCTCACGGTCGCCGGTGACCAGCGGCAGCTTCGCGGTGCCCGACGGCACGAACTCGCGCAGCGCGATCAGCTCGCACTCCCCGCCGAGCCCCTCGAACGGCCGCGCGACCGGCACGTCCACCACGCCGCCCGCCGAGCCGTGGCACGCCTTGTAGCGCTTGCCCGAGCCGCACGGGCAGGGTTGGCGCGGCGCGATCCCCGAAGAGTCCTGCGCCTTGACCTTGCGGGCGTTCTTCACCGCGGACCGCCTGGACATCTGCGAACTCCTCATCAACACCGGAAACAATGCGTCGGACGCTACCCAATCAGCCCGCGCCCAGGACGGCACGGGTGGCCGCGGGCGCGTTCGTGGCGAGCCAGCGCACGCCGATCCGCGCGCACAGCCGGATGTCGGCTGGGTCGTCGACGGTCCAACAGTAGGTCGAGTTGCCGCGTTCGGCCGCGCGGGCGACGTAGCCGGGGTCGCGGCGGAGCAGGTGCACGCCGGGGCCGGGGTGGTCGGCCCAGCTCGGCAGCGAGCCGTCGCGCAGGATCGGCCAGAGCTGGGTGAACAGCAGCACGGTCGGCAGCGCGGGCGCGTAGGCCCGCATCCGGCGCACGGCCATGGCGGAGAACGACATCAGTACGACCGGCGACTCGGCCTTCGCCGCTGGCGTGGCCAGCCCGTGCCGGGCGAGCTGCGCCACCAGCTTGGTCTCCACCAGCCTGCCGTAGCGGACGGGGTGCTTTGTCTCGATGAACAGCCGGGTGTCGCGGCCGTGGTCGGCTACCAGGCCGAGCAGCGCAGCCAGGGTGAGCACGCCGAGTTCGCCGCCGTAGTCCAATTCGGACAGTTCGCGCAACGTCAGCTCGCTGACCCGGCCGGTGCCGTTGCTGGTGCGGTCGACGCGGCTGTCGTGCACGCAGACGAGGTGGCCGTCGCGGGTCAGCCGGATGTCGCACTCCAGCGCGTCGGCGCCCTGGTCGATGGCGAGCGCGTAAGCGGCGAGGGTGTGCTCGGCGAGGTGTGCGGACGCACCCCGGTGCGCGACGACGGCTGGCTGCACGGCCGGGATCATCGCACGCTTACCGTGGCACGGTGAGCTTCGACGTGAACGACCCCGAGTTCCTCGCCGACCCCTACCCGGTGTTCGCCGAGCTGCGCGCCAGGGGCGAGGTGCACCGGCACGACGGCCTCGGCTTGGCCGTGGCGGTCTCGCACGCGGCGTGCTCGGCCGTGCTGCGCGACCGCGCGCTCGGTCGCCTGTGGACAGACGTGGCCCCGGTCGAGGCGTTCGCCGCGTTCAACCTGCTGCACCGCGATTCGCTGCTGGAGAACGAGCCGCCGACACACACCCGGCTGCGTAGGCTGATCGCCGCCGCGTTCGCCCGCGGGCACACCGAGCGGCTGCGGCCGTGGGTGCAGGCGCTGGCCGACCGGATGGTGTCCGGGATGGCCGACCGGATCGCCGCCGACGGCTCGGCCGACCTGCTCGAACACCTCGCGGCGCCGCTGCCGGTCGAGGTCATCGGCGAGCTGCTCGGCGTGCCCGCCGACGACCGGACGCTGCTGCGGCCGTGGTCGAACGCGATCGTGAAGATGTACGAGTACGACCTGACGCCGGACTTGGCCGACGCCGCCGAGACCGCGTCCCACGAGTTCGTCGACTACCTGCGCGAGCTGGCCGAGTACCGCGCCCGGGAGCCCGCCGACGACCTGATCAGCGACCTGGTGGCCGTCCGCGACGGCGGCGACCGGCTCACGCAGGACGAGTTGATCGCCACCGCGGTGCTGCTGCTGATGGCGGGCCACGAGGCGACGGTGAACGTGATCGGCAACGGCGTGCACGCCCTGCTCGGCCACCGCGACCAGTGGGCGCGGCTGGTGGCCGACCCGGGCCTGCTGCCCACCGCCGTGGCGGAGCTGATCCGCTTCGACTCGCCGCTGCAGCTCTTCGTGCGCACGGCGACGGCGCGGGTCGAGATCGCCGGGCACGTGGTGGAGCCCGGCGCGAAGATCGCCGCCCTGCTCGGCGCGGCGGCGCGCGACCCGCTGGTGTTCGCCGAGCCGGACCGCCTCGACATCGGGCGGACACCGAACGCGCACCTGGGCTTCGGGGCGGGTATCCACTACTGCGTTGGCGCGCCGCTGGCCCAGGTGGAGATCGCCGCGGCCCTGCGCGCGCTGGTCACGCGGCTGCCGGAGCTGCGAGCGGCCGGACCGGCGGTGCGTCGGCCGGAGTTCGTGCTCCGCGGCCTGCACACCCTGCCCGTCACCGGGTGACCGGTCAGCGCTTGGCGCCCGTCTGGCGCACGGCCCGCAGGGGCGGCTCCGGGGCGCCGTCCACGCGCACCACCCGCATCAGCCGGACGGACGCCGGGTCGATGGGCGCGATCAGCGACGACAGCCGGGCCACGACCAACGCGGTCAGCACAGCGACGACACCGGCCGCCAGGTTGGTCGCCGCGTGCAGCAGCACGCCGTCCGCCTGGGCCTGCACGCCGGCACGGAAGCCCCACAGGACGGTCGCGGCGAACAGTAGCCCGCCGACCACCACCGCGGCCCACCACCAGCGCACCAGCCGCGTCGGCCGCGGGCGCTCCGCCACCGGCCTGCGCAGCACGGCGTGCTCCAGTTCGGCGACAACGGCGCCGGGCATCACGAGGTTCACCCCCGGCACCACCAGGCCGGGGAGCAGGTGCCAGTCGGGCCGGGGCGGGGCGTAGCCCGCGAGATCGGCCGCGGCGCGGCGGGCGAGGGCGAGCCACCACAGGGTCAGCATGATCGAGAGCGCGCCCGCCGCGATCGCCAGCACGGCACCCGAGACCACCAGGGTGTCCGAGAGATCGACGGTGGCGCGGGAAAGGGCGGTGCTCCTGCTGTCCACCAGCAGCACGTAACGCCACACCTCGGCGCCCGCCGCGAGCACCGCGACCACGGCCTGCATCCACAGCGCCGACACCGCCAGCCGCGCCCGGCCGCGGACCCGCTCGACCGCCACCGGCTCGTCGTTCGCGACGCCCGGAACCGACGTCGGCCAGCGCCACGCCAGCGCGGGGAAGCCCCAGCGCGGCGGGGTGGCGTAGGAGGGTGGGCCGAGGTAGGGCATGGCCCGCCGCACCGGCGCCGGGGGCGGTGACGAGCCGGGCGGCGGGGTCGCTACCCACTCGAATCGGTGCGGCCGGTGCGGATACACGCTAGATGACCTGCGGATCGGCACCCGACGCGCTGACCACCGGACGGCCTGCGGCCGCCCAGGACTGCATGCCGCCGTCGACGTTGACCGCGTCCCGGCCGTTGGCGTTGAGGTACTCGGTGACCCGCGCGGACCGCCCGCCCGACCGGCAGATCACGTTCAGGGCGGCGCCCGCGGGCACGTCGTCGAGCCGGGCGGCCAACTCGCCCATCGGGAGGTGGACCGCGCTCGGGGCGTGGCCCGCGTCCCATTCGTCCTGCTCGCGCACGTCGAGCAGGACCGCGTCGGCGGACAGGTCGGACACGGACACAGTGGGCACGTTCTGCGGCATCACGTGGCAATGCTGCCACGCGCGCCGGTAGGGCGCGGGTGAAGACGTACCCGCGCCCTCGACGGCTAATGCGCTGTGGCCTTCTCGGCGCCCGCGCCGGACAGCGCGCGGACCTCCATCTCGGCGTACTTGGCGTCGTCGCGCTCCTTCGACAGGACCGTGCCGAGCCAGCCGAGGAAGAACGACACCGGGATGGACACCAGGCCCGGGTTGGCCAACGGGAACCAGTCGAAGTCCGCGGACGGGAACATCGAGGTCGCCTTCCCGGACACGGCCGGGGAGAACACGATCAGCGTCACGCACACCCCGAGGCCACCGTAGATGCTCCACAGCGCGCCGGAGGTGTTGAACCGCCTCCAGAACAGCGAGTACAGGATCGTCGGCAGGTTCGCCG
>NZ_JBQTHF010000100.1:0-22618 GCF_052390155.1 Actinokineospora sp.
CCGTCGCATCCGCCGTGGACAACAAACGATCAGCATCGTCATAGGTGACCCTCGACGCGAAACCGATCGCCGGGGTCAACCCATCGACATCCACAAAGGACTGACGACTCGCCGGATCGTAACGATAGAAGTGCTTCGACCGAGGCTTTCCTGGCATCGGCACCGGTGGCAGAATCTGTCGAACCATCGGCTTCGACGCGGTGTGGTCGACGTAGTGCACGACAGTCAGGTAGTCACTGGTGTTCCGGTTGACCGGGTCGACCGCGACCCAGTCGGCCGTCGCACTGTCCCGCATCCCGTCGAGTGGCCCGGTCGACGCGTAGCTGTAGTCGGTAACCTCCGAACCCGGATCCTCGATTCTGAACAGCCTGCCCTGGTAGTACCACAGCCGGGTCTGCGAACCGTCCCAGTAGACGACCCGGCACAACATCTGCGCGGGCGGCAGCGCGTCGGCACCCCATGGCGGCGAGGCTCCGCCGTAGCAGTCGTCCTCGGTTCGGTTGTAGTGCAGGCGATGCGCGCGCTGCGAAACCGGGTCCCTGATCTCCCTGAGCCTCGACGGAGCGCCGTCGTAGGTGTTCTGCAGAGCGGCGGGTCTGCGTGAGTCCAGTGCGTTGGCCTGGGTCTCCAGCTTTCCGTCGGCCCGGAACACATAGACATCGGCTCCCTCGGCGAGAGTGACCCGGCCTGCCGTGTCGAGCGCGAGGACACCGTCTTCGCCATCCGGCGGCGAGTAGCCGCCCGCACTCTTCTTCGTCCAGGTGTGCTTGGCCCCGCTCGCGTCGGTCAGCACGATGGTCTGATCGGCGATCTTCGCCTCGGTGTAGGTCGACCCACTTCCGTCCAGGTCGGCCGAAAGCGTCCACCCCTTCGGCAGGGCGGGCAAGTCTGAGGAGTGGAGCCAGTCCGCGGGCACGATCTGTGGCGGTACCGTCGTCCCGTTAGTCGTCTGCACGAACAGCCGCAACTTGGCGAATCCGGTCCGCTCGGCCAATTCCACCTTGATCGGCACCCGCTGCCCCGCAGCGAGCGTGACGTTGCCCGCCACCCCCCAGTTGACATCGCTGCAACACGGCACGTCGTACACGGAGTTGTTGTTCACCCAGATCTTGAGCCCGTCGTCGTGCATACCGGCGAACTGGTATGTGCCCGCGACCGGAGCCTGGAAGTACCCCTCCCACCGCGCGACGAACCAGTCCGCGGCCAGCGCGGGCGCGAACGGTGACTCCAGGCCCCAGTCGACATTGACCTGTGGCTCGGTGCGCACCAGCACCGGCTGCTGGGCCGGGTTGATCGACCCGTTCTGGGACAGGTCCACGAAGTACGACGCGCGCAGCCCCTTGTGCTCCTGCTGCTGTGAGTTGTAGGTCATGGTGACCCCGGCGGTACCGCCGACCGTGGTGAAGGTCGGTGACGACGAGGACGTCATGACGTTGCCGTTGGCCAGGTTCACCGACACCGGTCCCAGGGTGTCGACCGGAGCGGGACCGCGGTCGCCGACGCGCTGGTCGACCTTCAGGTGCCACACCGGGCTCGGCGTCGTGGTGGTGCCGCTGTAGGTGTTCACCTGCCAGGTGTAAGCCGTGCCGTCCTGCAGCACGCCCGCCGGGATCGTCCAATCGGGACTGGACAGGCAACCGGAGTCGACCACTACACCGGTCCTGGCGTCGGACCCGGTCGCCACCTTGAAGCAGTAGGTCACCGGATCGCCGTCGGGATCGGTCATCGGGTTGACCGAGAGCGTGGGCGAGAGGGTGGTGCTGACCGCGTTGTCGGCCGGTCCGACCAGCGTGGCGACGGGCGGCGCGGTGCCCGTGTCGACGGTCATGGTCGCCGTCAGGTTCTTGTACGTCCAGACGTTCGGCTGCTCGTCGCCGACGACCATGAAGTACGCGTACGGGTCCTGGTTCGCCACGAGATACCGGATGAACCCGGTGATGCCTTCCCCCGTGAACGAGCCGACCTGCCCCAGCAGTGTGCTCGACATGTGGCCGCCGATGCCGTTGAAGTGCAGCGCGGAGGCGTGGTAAAGGTGCGCGGGCCACGTCTTGTCGGGGCTCTGCGCGGACCGGATGTTGGCGACGTCGATCTTCGCGCCGACGATGGTCTTTCCCCACAGCGAGGAATAGTCGAACTTCAGCGCCGACCGCCAGTACTTCGTCGTGGCTTCCAGCGGATTGCCAATCCTGAGTCCGCAGTTGGCACACCAGTACCCGTCCGATTTGTATGCCTCGGAGGAAACGACACCGAAGGAGAACGTCGGGTCGATGCTGACCGGGTAAACCCGATTCGGGTCACGCAGCCACTTCTCGTCTACGGAGACCGTGAGGATCCACCCGTCCTTGACCTTCTCCAGGCCGTAGGTGCCGCCGGTCTGTGCAGGCGCCTTCGTGTCAGTGCCCGATGAGTCCCAGGTCTCGATGGGCGGCATCACGATTTTGGCTGTCCCGGCGGCATCGGCCAGTACGACCGCGCCATCCCGGGTGACACTCGGCGTCAAGTCCGTGGTGTTCAGGGTGAATCGCCAGGACGACTTCCCAGGCGCGGGTGGCTTCTTGAGCCGGATGGTCTCTTTGACCGACCCGGCGGTGACCTCGTACTGCAGGTCCGTGTCCGGCGCGACGTCGGTGTAGTCGGCGGTCGTGCCCTGGACCTTCGCTTGTCTGCCCTTTGCCGCGTTCTCGACACCGAGGGACACCTTCTTGCCCTCGAACTCGACCGACACCAGCGCCGGATCGTCGGCGTCCGCGCCCAGCGAAGGGTTGAGGGGATGCCGCTTGGCCCTGGCCCGCTTGGTCCGGGGGTCGACCTCCAACGAGGTGTCCACGGGTTGCCAGACACCGTTGCCATCCTTGGCGTTCAGCGGCTGGGTGGACTGCCGGACCGTTCGTGTGCCGTCCGGGTTCTGGTACTCGTCGCCGAACATCGAGCGCGACACCAGGCGCGACCGGGCCGGGTCGAACCGAGACCCCGTGGTGCCCGCGAGCTTCGTCAGCGGCGTGAAGTCAACCCTCGGATCGATAGGCGCGACGGGGTCGGCAACTGCAGGCTGAGCGGGCAACAGGGGCAGGTCGCGCGGATCGATCGCGCTGGACCGGGCGGCGGGTTGTGCCGCGACCGCGTCTGCGGTGATCACTTCGGTGGACGACACCACCAGCGTCAGGCACATCGCCGCGACGACGATTCGGGTGAGGCGATTCGAACGCGCGCCTAAGCGCGCGCCAACACGGCGCGAGATCATTGTTCCCCCAGATCAGAAGCAGCCAGTTGCTCGCCAGGCGCCCCCGCGCGACTGACCGGGAGTGACTCTTCCTGCAACTCCTGCGGACGGCAATAGCTCGATCGGGCTCATTCAGGTGTTGCGCACGTGGCCTGCTGCACGCCGGACCAGGGACGTACGATCCCCGAGCCGATACCCGAGGAGCAGGGGACGACAGATGACCGCGGTGCGCGACGAGCCCACTGAACGCCGCCAAGCCGAGACCGAGCCGGCATCTGGTGGTCGGTTCGCTGTCGATCGACTTGGGGTGTTCCTCCTCCTCGCGGTCGCGGCGGTGCCGGTCGGTTTGGCGGCTGTGCAGGGTCTGCGGACGACTCGGCTGCACCTGCTCCTGGACTACTGGCATGTGCTCGCCAAGATCACCACCGATACCGGTTCCCTCCTGCCGGACATGGTGGCGACCTATCACCTGGAGCAGCCGTTCGTCCTGCCTGGAGTCCTGTTCTGGCTCGACGCACGGTTGCTGGGTGGTGACAATCGCGCGCTCACAGCGCTCACGCTGGTCCTGCTGGTCGGGATCGTCGCGCTGCTGTGGTCGATGCTGCCCCGCGGCCTCGGTGCTCTCCCGCGGGCCGCGCTGACCGCCGGGTTCGCGTTCCTGCTGTTCACCCCGCACGCGGTGGAACTGTGGGTCCAGGCGACCAACGGCATCAGTTGGGTGCCCGCCGTGTTCTTCGCGGTGCTGGCGATCGCGCTCGCCCACCGCGGGCGTGCGTGGGCGTCGTACTCGGCCGCGGTGGTGGGCACGCTGTCCTTCGGGGCCGCGCTGCCGGTGTGGTTCGCGATCGCCCTGGTGGCCTGGTTGCGCCGGGAACGGCCCTGGATGGTTGTGGCGCCGGTGGCCATCGGGGTCGTCGTGATCGGTGCCTGGCTGGCGACTCGACCGGTGGAGCCCGCGTCGCTGGCCACCTCGGCGTTCGACCCGAGCGGCCGACTCGCGGTTGTCGCGGCGTCGCTGGGCAGCCTGTGGACGTCGAAGAACGCGGACCTGGCGGTCATCGCGGGCGGCGTGCTCGCGATTATGCTCGCACTGTTGACCTGGAGCGCCATTCAGCGGCGTCGCGCGGATTCGGTGGCCGTGCCCACCGAATCCGGGTGGGTCGGCCTCGCGTGCTACTCGGTGGCCATCGCGGTGCTGATCGGGCTCGGCCGGACCACGACGGCGGCGGTCAACGGCAACATCGGGCTGGTGAGCCGGTATTCGATCGTCGCCGCGCTCGCCACGTGCGCGGCACTGACCCTGGTCTACCTGCACCGGCCGGTGCGGGCGCGGCTGTTGGTGGCGGGCGTGCTGGCGCTCGGACTCGTGACCCACGCGCTCGGCGCTCCGAAGGCCGCCGACGTCCGCCGGGCCTACGCACCGCTCGGTGTCGCGGCGGTGGCCCTGCGGGTGGAGGCGCCGCGCGCACTCGCCGAGCTGCGGGTCCAGCCCGGGATCCTGCCCGCGGCCAAGGCGATGGGCATGTACCCGTTCGGCGACGGGTTCACGTTGGGCTGCGGCGGCCGTGAACTCGGCGATCGGACCGATCCGTCGGCCATCCGTGCACTCCCGGACGGCGGCGGTGTCGTGGACACACCGGTTACCGGCGACGCGGTGCTGTCCGGGTGGGCCGGAGTGAACGGTCGACCAGCCGACTGCGTTCTCGTGCTCGACGCGACGGGTGTTGTGGTCGGCGGCGGAATCAGGGGGCTGGACCATCCGGGCGTTCCCGGGCCGCTCGGCGGTCAGGCAGGCTGGCGTGCGGTGGCGCGGCCGGGGTCGATCGATCCGATTGTCGTGGTGGTGTCGGACAACGTGTTGTACCGCGTGCCGACGAGCCTGACCGGACCTTGATCGCCATGCGGTCACGAACCGTCCCACCTGGTCACGACCTGGCACCGCAAGGCGATCCGTACCCCTGATCGTGCGATGCGCGGGACCGGGGTGGATCAGTAGCGTCACGCCATGGCAGATATCTGGGGAACGCCGCGCACGCGAGCGTTGGCCGCCGCTCTGCGGCGGGAACTGGAGGAATCCGGGTACCGGGTGCGCGAGGTGGCCAGGGTGCTCGGGCTGTCGCACACGACGATTTCGCAGTGGCAGAACGGAAGGCGGGTGCCGAGCCCGGACCACGTGTCAGCGCTGCTCGCGGTGATCCGGGTGACCGGGAAGAAACGCAAGGAAATCCTGGACATGGCGCACAACGCCGCCGACCCGAACTGGCTGGCGGTCGGCGCGGGCATGTCGAATCAACTCGGCGGCCTGATCGATTGCGAACAGACCGCGACCGAGATCATCGAGTGGACGCCGTGGTTGATCACAGGTCTGCTCCAGATGCCAGCCTATGTCCGGGCAATCGTAAGCTCGTTCCCGGAACGGAGCGCAGACGAGATAGACCGTGTCGTGGGAGCTCGGATCGAACGACAGCGAGTGCTGCGGGAACGGCGGCCCGCTCCCGCCCGACTGACCGCATTCATCGGGGAACCGGGCATCAGGCAGGTGATCGGCGGCCGAACAACCATGATCGATCAGTTGGACTACCTCATGACGGTCTCCCGGCTATCCAACGTGCAGGTGCGGATCGTACCGATCGCGACGGGCTGGCACCCGGGGCTGACCGGACCGTTCCTGCTCTACAACTTCCCCCGCCTGCCCTCGATCCTGCATCTTGAGCACCACCGATCGTCGGTGTTCCTTTACGACCGGGAGCAGATCGAGGACTACCGGGTGGTTGTCGCCTGGCTTGACCGAGTGGCGCTGAGCGGGAGAGACTCTGCCGCGATGATCACCGATGCGATCGGGGAGGTCGAGTATGAACAACAGCCGCTGGCGCAAGAGCAGCCTGAGTAGCGACGAGACCGCGTGTGTGGAAGTGCTGAACACGCTGGATGCGGTGCGGGACAGCAAGAACCCCGGGCCGGAGCTGCCCGCCCCTGGCCTGCTCGCACTGGTTCGCTCTCTGAAGTCCGGGAAACGCTAGACTCGACTGAGATGATCATGTGTGTGATCGTGGACCGGAGGTCACGGATGACCCAGTGGCGGAAGAGTAGCCGCAGTGACAACGAAGCGTCCTGTGTGGAGGTTGCGAACACGCTGGATGCGGTGCGGGACACCAAGAACCCCGGGCCGGAGCTGCCCGCCCCTGGCCTGCTCGCGCTGATTAGATCCCTCAAGTCCGACAAGCGCTGACGCGACGACCACCCCGCGTTCGCCCGTCCTCCCGGGTCACCACCACCCGGTAAACGCGCTCAGCGCCATTCATGCCATCCACCCGTTTCCGAACGCGGGAGGCGAGTCCCGTTCCTCAAGGGGAGTCGAAGGTTAGAACGCGGCGGGTGGGCTGCGCCAGTGGGCCATGCCCAGGGCGATGAGCCGCAACTGGCGCTCCGCCACCGACACGACGTCGGCCAAGTCCTCCGGGTGGTGCGCGGCCACGTCGAGCATGGCGGTGACCGTCGACAGCATCGCGCCGACCATCAGGTCGGCGGCCATGCGGAGGTCGTCGGAGTTCCAGGTGCGCATGCCGGGGAAACGCCCCAGGTCGGTGGCCAGCTCGCTGCCGAGGAGGCGCAGTTCGGCGGCGATGGCGCGGCGGACGTCCGAGAAGCCGCCGTGGCGTTCGCGGACGACGAACCGGAAGTGCGCCTCGTGCCTGCGGGCCTGGCCGACCAGGATGGCGACCGAGCCCTTGATCGCGTCGTCCGTCGGCTTGCGGCGGGCGTCGCGGAGCATGGCGCGCAGGGAGCGCATGCTTTCCTCGACCAGGGCGACGCCGAGTTCGTCCATTGACGCGAAGTGGCGGTAGAACCCCGTGGGGACGATGCCGACCTCGCGGGTGACCTCGCGCAGGCTCAGGCCGGCCAGGCTGCCCTCGGCGAGCAGGCGCAGCGCGGCGTCGAGCAGCGCCTGGCGGGTGCGCTGTTTGCGTTCCTGCCGGGTTCCGGCCGATTCGGTCACCACGACGTTCAGAGTACGCGTGTGCACTATCACCGCCGAAACCCGTTGACATCAGGGCTCCGCCGGGGTGCACTTTTCAGTGTACGAACGTTCACTGACTAAGGAGGCAGCGTGACTGCTGGGCTGCGCCTGCTCGAAGCCCTGGCCACGCCGCACGGCGTGGACCGCTACCTGGAACTCGTGCACCCGATGCTCACCCTGCGCGAACTGCGCGGCGAGGTGACCTCGGTGCACCGGAGCACCCCGGACACAGTGACCCTCACGATCCGCCCGACCCGGCGGTGGCGCGGGTTCACGGCCGGGCAGTACGTCAGGATTTCCGTCGACATCGACGGTGTGCGCCGCACCCGGTGCTACTCCCCCGCCACCTCGCAGCACCGCGCCGACGGCCGGTTCGAGTTGACCGTCAAGGCGCACGAGAGCGGCCTGGTTTCCCAGTGGCTGCACCGAAACGCCCGCACGGGACTGGTGCTCGGCCTGTCGCAGGCCGAGGGCGGATTCACCCTGCCCACCCCGCGCCCGGACAAGCTGCTGCTGATCAGCGGCGGCAGCGGAATCACCCCGGTGCTGTCCATGCTGCGCACCCTCGCCGACGAGGGCCACTCGGGCCAGGTCACCTTCCTGCACTACGCCTACCGCGAGACCGATGTGCCCTGTCTGGCCTCCCTACGCGCCCTGGTGTCCGACAACGTCCGGCTCGTGCTGGCCTACACCGACGCCGAGGGCGGCGACCTGACCGGGTTCTTCGACGAGGACCACCTGCGCACCGCCGCGCCGTGGTTCGCCGACGCCGACACCTACCTCTGCGGCCCGCCCGGGCTGATGGCGGGCGTCCGCGAGGTCTACGCCGCGCTCGGCCGCACCGACCGGCTGCACACCGAGGACTTCGCGCCCGCCCCCGTCACCGTCGACGCGGCCGAGGTGACGGGCGCCGTGACCTTCGCCCGCAGCGACCGAAGCGCACCGAACTCCGGGCAGACCCTGTTGGAGCAGGCCGAATCCGCGGGGCTCGACCCCGCATTCGGTTGCCGCATGGGCATTTGCTTCACCTGCACCCGGGTGAAGACCACCGGGTGCGTGCGCGACCTCCGCACCGGCGAGAAGTCGACCGACCCGGACGTCGAGATCCAGCTCTGTGTCTCCGTCCCGGTCGGCGACGTCGCCATCGACCTCTGAATCCCTTGGGAGCCAACGCCATGACCGAGCAGACCGCCCGCCTGACCCCGGCGCAGTTCGAGGCGCTGGGCCGCGACCTCGACGCCGTGCGCCAGCGCGTCGTCGACGACCTCGGCGAGGAGGATCGGGCCTATATCAACGAAGTGGTCCGGGTCCAGCGCCTGCTGGAGGTGGCGGGTCGCGGCCTGCTGTTCGCCGGGTTCTTCCCGCCCGCGTGGCTGGCCGGGGTGACCGCGCTGTCGGTGTCGAAGATCCTCGACAACATGGAGATCGGGCACAACGTGCTGCACGGGCAGTACGACTGGATGCGTGACCCGGCCCTGAACTCGAAGATGTTCGACTGGGATCTCGTGGCGCCCGCGGCGAACTGGCAGCACTCGCACAACTACATCCACCACACCTACACCAACATCCTCGGCAAGGACCGCGACATCGGCTACGGCGTGCTGCGCATGGACGAGGCGCAGAAGTGGAACCCGTACTACCTCGGCAATCCGGCGTACGCGGTCGCGGTGATGCTGTTCTTCCAGTGGGCCGTCATGCTGCACGACCTGGAGGCCGACAAGCTGCTCTCCGGCGAGAAGACCTGGTCGGACACCGCGGAGGTGCGCAACCGCATGGTGCGCAAGGGTTTCCAGCAAGCTGTCAAGGACTACGTGCTGTTCCCCGCGCTGACCGGGCCGATGTTCGTGACCACGCTGGCGGGCAACGCCACGGCCAACCTGGTGCGCAACGTGTGGGCGTTCTCGATCATCTTCTGTGGACACTTCCCGAACGGCGTGGCGACCTTCACCGAGGCGGAAACCGCGAACGAGTCGCGCGGCCAGTGGTACTACCGGCAGATGCTCGGCTCGGCCAACATCACCGGCGGCCCGCTGTTCCACATCCTGTCCGGCAACCTGTCGCACCAGATCGAGCACCACCTGTTCCCGGACATCCCGGCGCGGCGCTACCCGCAGATCGCGCCCGAGGTTCGGGCGATCTGCGCGAAGTACGGCCTGCCCTACAACACCGGCGGATTCGCGAGCCAACTCGCCTCGGTGGCCGCCAAGATCGTCAAGCTGGCGCTGCCGGACTGGCTGCGGCCCAAGCCCGCCACCCCGCCTGCCGGTACCGTCGGACCGGGCCGCGCGGTCCGCGCGGCGTGACAGGACGGGGACCGGCGATGGTCAGTGGTTTCGAGGTCGCGAAGGACACCATCCAGGAGGTGACGGAGTCCGCCGCCACGCACGCGGGCCGGATCGCGCTCATCCTGACCGGCGCGGTGCGCGACGTGGCCCGCGAGGTCGGCGAGTGGGCGACCGACGTCATCGAGCTGCGGGAAGCGGCCGCGCGGGCGGCGGCGGACCACAGTGCCGACCACAGTGCGGACCGCGACACGGTCGTCGACGAGAAGCCGTGACGCGGGCGGTTGTCACCGACCTGCACTGACGAGGGTCGACCGAAAGTGGACGGAACGGGCTTCCGGTAGTGAAAATCGGATTCACCCGGACGGGCACCGCGGCCGTCGACGTGCCGCAACCGGGATGTCCACTTCGGACAAGCCGAATCCGTTGGGCCGAACGTGGCAACCCTTCCGAGGACTCGTCGTCGTATCCGCGCTCTGCGACGCTCATCTGGACCGTACTGTCCAGCTAGGAGTGACCATGCGCACTGCGGCAAGACGACTCGGCATGCTGATCGGCACCCTCGCCCTCCTCCTCGGCCTCGGCGCCACCACCGCCGCCGCGGACACCAGCGAAACCACGACCCGCGGCGACGGCTGCTGCGGCGGACTGTTCCTGTTCCTCGACCTCGACCTGGACCTCGATCTGCACCTCGGCGGGTTCCTGCATCACCATCACGACCACGACGACGACTGCCCGGACGGCGATCACGGGTAGACGCGAGCCGGGGCGGGCAGCGCGAGTCGATCGCGCCGTCCGCCCCGCGGCGTATCCTAGGCTGGGGCCGTGGACATCGAGCTGGTGATCTTCGACTGCGACGGCATCCTGGTGGACAGCGAGCCGCACGCGGTGCGCGCGCAGGTCATCGCGCTGACCGAGTTGGGATGGGCGGTCACCGAGACCGAGGTGATCGACCGGTTCGTCGGCAAGTCCACCAAGTCGATCAGCGAACTGGTGGACGCCGAACTCGGGCCGGGCACGGCGGAGCGGTCGAAAGTCCGCTTTTACCAGCTCTACCACGAGGCCATGCAAGGGCTGCTCGCCGTCGACGGCATCGCCGACGCGCTCGACGCGATCGATCTGCCCAAGTGCGTCGCGTCGAGCGGCAACCCGGCGCGGATTCGGGACAGCCTGGCGCAGACCGGATTGGCGCACCACTTCGGCGCACACGTGTTCAGCGCGGTCGAAGTGCCACACGGCAAGCCGGCGCCGGACCTGTTCCTACACGCCGCGCGCGGCCTGGGTGTCGCACCTGGACAGTGCGTAGTGGTCGAGGACAGCCAGTACGGTGTGCGGGCGGCGCGCGCGGCGGGCATGCGCTCGTTCGGCTACGCGGGCGGGGTCACCCCCGCGGCCTGGCTGGCGGGCCCGGACACCGTGGTGTTCCACGACATGCGGGCCCTGCCCGGACTGATCAGATCAGCGACGGCACCATCGCCTCGATGAGGTGCGGGCCCGGCTCGGCCAGCGCGCGGCTGAACTGCTCGGCCAGTTCCTCGGCCGTGGTGGCCCGGGTGGCGGGCACGCCCATCCCCTCGGCGATCTTGACGAAGTCCAGGTCCGGCTTGGCGAGGTCGAGCAGCGAGTTCGCCACCGGGCCCGCACCCTCGGCGCCGACCCGCATCAGCTCCATGCGCAGGATGGCGTAGGCGCGGTTGTTCAGCACGATCGTGGTGACGTTCAGGTTTTCCCTTGCCATGGTCCACAATGCGGAGATCGTGTACATCGCGCTGCCGTCGGATTGCAGGCAGATCACCGGCCGGTCGGGGCAGGCCACAGCCGCGCCGACGCCGACCGGCAGGCCCTGCCCGATCGCCCCGCCGGTCAGCGTGAGCAGGTCGTGGCGGGGGGTGCCCGCGGTGGTCATCGGGATCATCAGGCCCGACGTGTTGGCCTCGTCGGAGATGATGGCGCCCTCGGGAAGCAGCGCGCCGAGCACCAGCGCCCAGTTCTGCGGAGTCAGCTCGCCCACGGGCAGTTCGGGGCGGGAAGGCTGCTGCAGCACGGGTTCCGTGTCGGCGGCCACGACGGCGGCGAGCTGGTCGAGGGCGTCCGCGGTGTCCTCGCCGAGCGCGGCGAGGGTGTGCACCCGGCAGCCCTCGGGGGTCAGGTCGCTGACTTTGCCGGGGTAGGCGAAGAAGGAGACCGGGGCCTTCGCGCCGACCAGCACCAGGTGTTTGACATCGGTGAGCTGCCACTGCACCTGCTCGGCCAGGTAGCCCAACCGGTCGATGTTCGGCAGGCCCACGCCGCGCTCCAGGCGCGCCGGGAAGGTCTCCACGAACACCTTGACCCCGGTGGCGGCCGCGATCCGGCTCGCCGCGAGCAATCCGCGTTCCCGGGTGACGCCCGCGCCCAACAAGACCACAGTGGACTCACCGGAGCCGACCACGGCGGCGATGTCGGCTACCCGCTCGGCGTCCACTGTGGACGCCGCGGGCGGGGCGACCGGCGCGGCGGCGACTCCGCCGTCGCCCCAGGACACGTCGGCGGGCAGGACGAGATTCGCGATCCGGCCGGGCGCGGTCATCGCCGCGGCCACGGCCTCGGCCGCGTCGCCGCCGACCGCGGCGGTGTCGGTCGACGTGCGGTTCCAGCCGTGCGTCCAGCCGTTGAGGGCGTCGATGTCGGACTCCAGCAGCGCGTCGAAACCCTTGTGGTACAACGCGTGGTCGCCGATGACGTTGATCATCGGGGTGTGCGCGCGGCGGGCGTTGTGCAGGTTCGCCATGCCGTTGGCCATGCCCGGGCCCAGGTGCAGCAGGGTCGCGGCGGGCCGGTCGGCCATCCGGGCGTAGCCGTCGGCGGCGCCGGTCACCACACCTTCGAACAGCGCCAGGACGCCCCGCATCTCGGGCACCGCGTCGAGCGCGGCGACGAAGTGCATCTCCGAGGTGCCGGGGTTGGCGAAGCACACCTCGACGCCCGAGTCGACCAGCGTGCGGATGAGTGACTGTGCGCCGTTCATGCCATCCTTCTCTTGCCGGGTAGGGAAATTCTTCAGTCGAAGAGGACACCGGGGTTGAGCACACCCGCCGGGTCGAACGCCTGCTTGACCCGCCGCATCAGGGCGATCTTCGCCGGGTCCTCAAGCTCCAGGAAGTACTGCTTCTTCGCGTGCCCGATGCCGTGCTCGCCGGAGATCGCGCCGCCGAGGGACATGCCCGCCTCGAACAGCGCGTGCAGCACCTTCGCCCGCTTCTCACTGTCCTTTTGAAACACCGCGAGGTGCACGTTGCCGTCGCCCGCGTGCCCGCAGCCGACCACGAACGTCTCGTTGGCCTGCGCGATCTCGGTGACCTTGGCCATGAACTCCGGCAGCGCCGCGCGGGGCAGCACGGTGTCGATCACGTCGTCGGCGCCCGCGCCCTTGGCGGTGTAGAACGCCCGCTCGCGCGCCTCGATGAGCTTGCGCGCGGACCCGCCGGGCAGCACGTAGACGTCGACCGCGCCCAGTTCGGTCAGCAGTTCGGCGGCGGCCTGCACGTCGGCGTCGAGGCGTGCGGTGTCACGGTTCTCCAGCATCACCACCAGATACGCCTGCGAGGTCTCGCGAACCTCGTCGGGGATGCCGAGCTGCAGGTCGGCGGTGTAGGTGATCGCGCCCATGGTCAAGCCGTCGATGTATTCCAGGATCAGCGGTCCGAGCCCGCTGCCGACGACCTTCGGCACCGCGCGCGCGACCCCGCCGAGGTCGGTGAACGGCGCCAGCAGGGTGGCCTGGTGCTTGACGCGCGGCTGGAGTTTCAGGATCGCCTCGGTGACCAGCGCGAGGGTGCCCTCGGAGCCGACGATGAGCTGGGTGAGGTCGTACCCGGTGCTGGCCTTGACGAACTTGCCGCCCGTGCGGAGCACCTCGCCGGTGGGCAGCACGGCTTCCAGGCCGAGCACGTGGTGGCGCGTGACGCCGTACTTGACCGCGCGCATGCCGCCCGCGTTGGTGGCGACGTTGCCGCCGAGGCTGGCGCTCAGCTCGCCCGGGTAGACCGGGTAGACCAGCCCGGCCTCAGCGGTGCGTTCTTCCAGTTCCTGCAAGGTGACGCCGGGCTGCACGACCGCGACGTGGTTCTCGGTGTCGATCTCCAGGATCTTGTTCATCCGCTCGAACGACACCAGGATGCCGTCCGCGCGCGGGACCGCGGCGCCCGACAGCCCGCTGCCCGAGCCCCGCGCGGTGACCGGCGTGCCGGTGTCGGTGGCGACGCGCAGCACCTCGGCCACCTCGGCGGCGGTCGACGGGCGGACCACGAACGCGGGCCGCACCGGCTCGGCGGTCAGCGTCTCGTCGTGGCTGTAGTCCTCGGACGCGTCCGCGCCCGTGAGCACGTGGGTGGCGCCGACGATCTCGGCGAGCCTCGACCCGATGTCCGACATTGGACTTCCTTTCACCGCGTCCGGCCATCACAGCGGTCCGGTCCGGCCAACGATAGTGGCCTGCCCGCCAAAACGCCCGGGATCGGTTGTCCCGGTCGGACAACGGACCGTCGGTCACACTGTCCGGCATGGAGGACTCGGTGCGCAGGCTCGCGAGCGCCCTGGCCGGGCAGCCCGACCTGCTCGACGCGGCGGTGGACGCCGCGCGCGGCAACTCGCCGCAGGTGGCCGCGCTGCCCCGGGAGGAGACCGTGCGGCACACCCGCGCGGTGATGCTCGCGGCCACCACGGCGTTCGCCGAGGGCAGACAGCCCACGGACGCGGAGTTCCGGGTGGCGGCCGACCTCGGCGCCGACCGGGCCAGCCAGAGCGTGTCCATCGCCGCGCTGCTCGACGGCTTCCAGGCGGCCCGCACGACCGTGATGCGACGCTTGATCGGCGTGCTGCGCGACCGCGGCATCGACGGCGACACCCTGGTCGACGCGTTCATCGAACTCGACGAGGTGATCACCGCGCTGGAGCGCCAGGTGACCCACGCGCACCGCACGACCGAGCTGGAGATGGCCCGCACCGCGCGCGACCAGCGGGCATTGTTGTTGCGGGGCCTGCTGACCGAGGGCGAGACCGTCGACCCGGCCGCGCTGCGGGCACTGCACCTCGACCCGGCGGGGGCCCTGCACTGCGTGGTCAGCGCCGAGCATCACGCGCGGGCGGCGCACCGGCTGGAGGCGGACCTGGTGGCGGCGGTGCCGGGCGTGTTCGGCCTGGTGAACGGATTCCTGGTGGGCGTGAGCACGCAGTCGCCCCCGGACAGCGGGTCGCTGCTCGTCGTCGGCCCGGCGGTGCCGCGCGACCGGCTGCCGCGGGTGTACGCGTTGTGTTGTGCTGCAAGGGATACGGGTGTACGACAGGGGTTGGTGGGGGTTCGCCCGCTCGCGTCGCTGGCCGTGGAGACCACTGTGGACACTCAGGCCGAGCTGGGCGCCCTGCTCGCCGACACCGCCTTGTCCGCCCTCGACCCGACCGACGCGTTCCACCGGGAGCTGGCCGAGACCGCGCTGGCGCACCTCGACCACGGCGGCCGCATCGAGGCCACGGCGGCGGCGCTGCATGTGCACCCGAACACGGTGAAGTACCGGCTGCGCAGACTGCGCGACCTGACCGGCCAGCCGTCCGCCCCGGAGCCGGGCCGCGCCATCGCCCACACAACGACGTGGTGGTGGGCATTGCGCACGTGGACGACCCGCTAGCCGGCGAAGAGGCGGGCGGGCGCGATTTCGTCGGCGGTGATCGCGATGTCCGCGGGCACCGGGTCGCCGAGGATGATCGCCGCGCCCGCGGCTGCCAGCGCGGGCGCCAGTTGGATGCCGTACCCGCCTTGCCCTGCGAAGTAAGCGAATCCGGGGTGACCGGGCACCTCGCCAACGACCGGCGCCCGGTCGTCCACAAAGGACCGCAGGCCCGCCCACGCGGTGCGGACCGAGCGCAGTGCCAGCGTGGTCACCTCGTTCACCCGCTGCATCGCGAGCGCCACGTCCAGCTCGTCCGGCTTGGCGTCCATGGGCTCGCTCGGGGTCTCGTCGACCGGGGAGACCAGCACGCCCGGGCCTTCCGGGCGGAAGTAGAACCGGTCGCCGCCGTCCACCACGAGCGGCCACGAGGGGTCGACCGGACCGCCCACGGCGATGGCGACGGTGCGGCGCAGCGGCCGGAGCCCGATCGTCGGCACACCGGCGAGCGCGGCGACGCGATCGGCCCACGCGCCCGCCGCGTCCACCACCAGACCGGTCTGGATCTCTTCCGTACCAAGGGAAACGCGCCAACCGGTGCCGTCGCGGGTCAGGCCGGTCACGCGGGCGCACTTGCGGACCTCGCCGCCCGCGGCCTTGAGGCCACGCACGTAGCCCTGGTGTAGCCCCATCGCGTCGACATCCCTGGTGCCCTCGTCCAGCGCGGCGGCGCGCACCGCCTCGGGGCGCAGCGTCGGGCACAGTTCGCACGCTTGGGCAACGGTGATCTCCCGCGCGCCCGCGGCGATTGCTTCGCCCACGGTGCCGACCCAGAGCAAGGGGCGCGGCGAGAGCAGCGCGGCGTCGAAGCGGGCAAGGCTGGCGGCGGTGAGCGCGCGGACGGCTGGGCCGCCGTAGGTGGGCGCGAAGATCGCCGCCGACCGCCCGGTGGTGTGCGCGGCGAGCATCGGCTCGGCCTCGACCAGCAGCACCGACCGGCTCGCCGCCAGTTCACACGCCACCGAGACCCCGGCGATGCCGCCGCCGATCACCACCACATCCCATGCCATACCGGCAGACTACGGACGCCAGGACGAGTCGCGTCCGCTCATCGCGAGCACCTTGTGCAGCGGGGTGGCGTCGGCGGGCGCGGCGATCTCGGCGCCGAACACCCCGTACTCGCGGGCCTGCTCGGCCCACTGCTCCGTACCGCGCAGCGCGGCCTCGGCCACGTCGTCGTCGACCGGGAAGTCCTGGCCGGTGGCGATGGCGAGATCCCAGCCGTGCACGACCAACTCGCCCAACAGCATGAGCCCGATCGTGCCCGCGGGGGTCATGTCGCCCGCCATGGTGGTCTCGCCGTCCCAGGCGCCGGGCAGGCCCCACGCCTCGACCGCGCGGTCGAGCCGCGCGGTGAAGAACGCGGGCCAGTCGCCGGCGGTGTAGTCGGTGCCCTCGACCTCGGAGCCGTCGGTCGGCACCGGCAGTTTGTGCGCGGTGCGCTCGGAGACGACAGCGGCCCAGTGCGTCACGTGGTTGGCGAGCGCGCGGACGTCCCAGTCGGCGCATGCGGTCGGCAGGTCGAACTGGTCGGGCTTGACGTTGCGGGCGACATCGGCCGCGGCTGCGGCAGCTTTGCGCATGAGTGGCTGCATTTCCATACGGCCGACGCTAGGCGCGGCCGGTCTGGGTGTCTTGAACAAACGCGACAACGGCCCCTGTGGACAACCGGATGACGATGTCGGTGCCCGGGGTTACCGTCTCTTCCATGCAGACGACATCGCCGGATCGCGGGGTGCTCGGTGCGCGGGTGGCGCGCACCAAGTTCGTCCTGCGCAAGGTGGCGCCGTCGGCTGAGCTGGCGCCGTTCGTCGAATACCACTGGATGGTGTCGTGGGACCTGCGCGGTGAGCCGCCGTTCACCCAGCAGGTGGTGCCGCACCCGAACGTGCACCTGGTGTTCCAGGCGGAGGGGACCAGGCTCTACGGCGTCCTGCGTGGCCGGTTCACGCGGACGCTGACAGGCCGGGGGCAGGTGCTCGGCGTGCGGTTCCACCCCGGCGGGTTCCGGCCGTGGCTGGGCGAGCGGGTGTCGTCGCTGACCGATCGGACGGTGTCGGCGACGGAGTTCTTCGGGGTGGCCGGTACCGAGGAGCCCGTCGTGTCGGCGCCGGACGAGGCGGGGATGGTGGCCGCGGCGGAGGTGTTCCTGGGGCCGTTTCGGCCGCGCCCGGACCCGGTGGTCGCGCAGGTGCGGGAGCTGGTGTCCGGCATCGCCGCGGATGTCGGGCTGACCAGGGTCGACGCGGTGGCCCGGTCGGCGGGGCTCACGGTGCGCTCGCTGCAACGGCTGTTCAGCGAGTACGTGGGGGTGGGGCCGAAGTGGGTGATCCGGCGGTTCCGCATGCACGAGGCCGCCACCCGCGCCGAGGGGGGCGACGGGCCCGACTGGGCCGCGCTGGCGGCTGAACTGGGCTACAGCGACCAGGCCCATTTCACCCGCGAGTTCACCGCGACCATCGGCGTCTCCCCCGCCCGGTACGCCGATAGGTTGCCGCCATGAGCGACTACGAACTCGACGTCGACCCGGCTCGAATCGACGTGGACGCGGTATGGGCGTACCTGTCCACCGATGCGTACTGGGGGACGTGGCGCACCCGAGGGCAGTTGGAAGCTCAGCTCGCGTCGGCCTGGCGGCTAGTCGGGGCGTACGAACGGGCGACCGGCGCACAGGTCGGTTTCGCCCGGGCGGTGTCGGACGGCGTGGCCTTGGCGTACCTGGCCGACGTGTACGTGCTCGACTCGGCACGCGGGCGCGGACTCGGCAAGGCGTTGGTGCGCACCATGATCGAGGAGGGCCCTGGCGCGAACTTCCGCTGGCTCCTGCACACCCGCGACGCCCACGACCTGTATCGGCGCTTCGGTTTCAGCGCCCCCGACAACACCTACTTGGAGCGACAGGGAAAGCAGCCCTAACCGGGGACGGCCCGGATTCGGGATTCACCGGCGATCGGTCGAGCTGACCGTCGTCGAAGTGGACGAGCACGCTCAGGCACGGCTTCTGCAGCCATGTCTCGGTTGGCACCGTCGGGACACGTCTCTGGGTGTTGGCGCCGCCTGACCCGGACCGGACGCCTGTATCTCCGTGGCACGTTGGGACAGACTCCCGGGATGCTCGCGGTGCCTAGCGCGGACTGGACCGGCAGGCACGTCTCGGTGGCACCATCGGGAACACCCTGGACTCTCGTGCCGCCTTGCGCGGACTGGATCCGCGGGCAACGTCTCGATGGGCACCGCACGCCGGTCCACCCGTGCCCGACCTAGCGCGGAATCGAGGCCAGGTCGTGGAGTACCAGCTCCCGGTCCTCCACATCGGCCACCGGCACCGCCAGGGCCCGCTCCGCCCAAGCACGAGCGGCGTCGAGGTCGCAGGCTACCGCGTGCGCACGGGCCAGGGCCTCGTAGCAGAACGCGAGGTCGAAGTCGCCGATGGCGTGCTGTTCGCACAGCTCGTGGGCGCGGCGGGCGTGCCAGAGGGCGGGCTCGGCCCGGCCGAGGGTGGCGTAGACCCGCGAGCACTGCCACTCACCCCGGACCAGGTTCACTGGGGTGCCGACGTTGTCCCAGTGATACCGGGACGCGTGGGCCATGTGGACCATGCGGTCGTCGTCGGCGGGTGTGCGGTTCTCCTGTTCGAGCAGGCGCCACACCTCGTTGAACAGGGTGGCGGCGAGGCCGCGCTCATCGGGTTCGTCAGGCATGTCGGCTCCGCCGGTTCTGAGGTGGTCGAGATGGTGCAGGTCACCCTGCACGCGGGTGAGTCGCGCGGCCAGTCTGCGGCGGTGCGCGGCGAGCACGCCCGCCATCGCCTCGGGGTCCGCGAGGCAGGTCCGCACGTCATCGAGCGGCAGGTCCACCGCGCGCAATGCCTTCGCGGTCAACCCACCGCGACGCGCCATTACGCCGATCGTCAGCCACTCGGTCACCCGCCGACCGTACGAGATTGCCCCGGGGGAAGGACAAACCCGGCCTAGCCGAACGGCACGAGATCGGGTCGCTTCGGGGCCCGACCGTCACCCGAAGACCGGCCGGTCAACCTACGCCCGATCCACGGTCCCAAGTGGACCCGCGCCCACCGCAGGTCCGCACGAGCCCGCGCGGTCCACGGCGCCGCGGGCGCGGGCGGAACCGGCGCCGTCCAGTCGAACTCCGGGGTGCAGCCCAGCGCGCGCAAAGTCGCCTCGGCGACCCTGCGGTGGCCTTCGGCGTTGAGGTGGATGCGGTCGTCGGACCACAGGGCGCTGGAGTTGAACGCCTTGGCGGCGAACAGGTCGACCACGACCGCGTCGTGCCGCTCGGCCAACTCGTCGACCACCGCGAGCAGGCGGGTGATCCTGGGCATCAGACGCGCGCTGCCGCGCATCCGGCCAGTCGGGTCGATCACCCGGAACAGCAGCAGCCGCCCGGTGGTCGCGGCCAGCACGTCGGCGGCCCGGGTGACCAGATCGGTGATCGCGTCGAGGTCGCAACTGGGGCGCAACACGTCGTTCAGGCCGCAGGCGAGGCTCACCAGATCCGGCGCCATCCCGGCGGCGACGTCGACCTGGTCGGCCACGATCTGGCGGACCAACTTGCCCCGCACGGCCAGGTTCGCGTACCGGAAACCCGGCGTGCGCTCGGCCAGCCGTGCCGCGACGAGATCGGCCCAGCCGCGGCAGGTGCCGTCGGGCAGGTCGTCGCTCATGCCCTCGGTGAAGGAATCGCCCAAGGCCACGAAACTGGTGTACTCGTTCATCTCGGGCGGCAGCCTACCGAGTCGTAGGGTCCGGTCATGGCGAACCCCACCGACGTCCGCGACCTGGTGCGCGCACACCTGCCGGGCTACCGAATCGACTCGATCACGCGGCTGGGTGCGGGCTTGGACAACGTCGCCTACGAGGTCAACGGCGAACTGATCGTGCGAGTCGGCCGGGAGCCGCGCGTGCGAGCCGAGGCCGACCTGCTCGCCGCCCTCGCGGGGATCTCGCCGCTGCCGGTGCCCGAGCCCGCGTTCGTCGCCGCCGAGTCGGGGTGCCTGGCATACCGCAAGATCCCGGGTGTCCCGCTGCTGGACGTGCCGGAGCCGCAACGGTCGGAATTCGGCCACACGATGGCAGCCGCGCTCGGCGGTCTGCTCGCGGCGCTGCACGCCGTTCCCGCCGATCGGTTGACGGGCCTCGTCGAGCCGGACCGCTTCGCTCCCGCCGAGTGGCTCCGCGAGGCCGCCGAGTCCTATCCGGCCGTCGCCGAGGCCGTACCCGCCGCCCATCGCGCGCCCATCGCCACCTTCCTGAACACGGCGCCCCCGACCGACGACCGCCCACTTGTGTTCTCCCACAACGATCTCGGCATCGAACACGTCCTCGTCGACCCGGCCACGGGCACGGTCACCGGCATCATCGACTGGAGCGACGCCGCGTTCGTCGACCCGGCCCACGACTTCGGCCTGCTCCACCGCGACCTCGGCCCCGCCGTCCTCGACGCCGCCCTGCGCGGCTACCGAACCGGCGACGTGGCCGCACTGCGCGAGTGCGCCGTGTTCTACGCCCGGTGCAGTGTCTTCGAGGACATGGCCTACGGCATCGAGACCGGCCGGACCACCTACCTCGCCAAGAGCGTGGCCTCGATGACGTGGCTGTTCCCCGGGTAGCGCGGGCGGCGGGTTCGAGGTCGAGGCGGTCCTGCCCGCCCACGGACCGTGACAACCCTGGTCAGGGGTGCCGGGGTCGACTAGGTTCCGCTGACATGAAGCGACCCTTGATCATCGCCGCGCTCGCCGCGGTGGCTGTCGGTCTGCTGCAGGCACCGGCGTCGGCGACCCCGGACCGCGGCCTCGCGCTCACCTGGCAGCTCTCCCCCACCGGCGCCGACGCGCGGCTGCGCGGCCTGTCCGCGGTCAGCCACCGGGTGGCGTGGGCCAGCGGCAGCCGCGGCACCGTGTTGCGCACCGTCGACGGTGGCCGGAGTTGGCAGCGGTCCTCGCCGCCGGACACCGCCACGTTGGAGCTGCGCGACATCGAGGCGTTCGACGCGGACACCGCCGTGGCGATGTCCATCGGCCCCGGCGACCAGTCGCGCATCTTCCGCACCGACGACGGCGGCACGACGTGGGCAGAGACGTTCCGCAACGCGGAGCCGACCGCGTTCTACGACTGCCTCGCGTTCTTCGACCGCAGGCACGGCCTCGCGCTGAGCGACCCCGTCGACGGCAAATTCCGCGTGCTGTCCACCGACGACGGCGGCCGGTCGTGGACCGTCCTGCCCACCGACGGGATGCCCGCCGCGCTGGCGGGCGAGTTCGCGTTCGCCGCGAGCGGGCAGTGCCTGAGCGTGGCGGGCGGGCGGGACGCGTGGATCGCGACCGGCGGCGGCGCCAAGGCCCGCGTGCTGCACTCGTCGGACCGGGGCCGGACCTGGTCGGCCGCGGACACCGTGCTGGCGAGCACCCCGAGCGGCGGCGTGTTCGCGACCGCGTGGCGCGACACCCGGCGCGGCATCGCCGTGGGCGGCGACTTCGCGGCGCCGACCAACGGCGTCGATGCACTCGGCACGAGCCGCGACGCCGGGCGCACCTGGCAGAAGCCGACGACCGCGCCGCAGGGCTACCGCTCGGGTGTCGCGTGGCACTCGTTCATCCCGACCGCCGCGGTCGCCGTCGGCCCGACCGGCAGTGACGTCACCCTGGACAGCGGCCGAAACTGGCACCAGTTCGACGCGGGCAGCTTCGACACCGTCTCGTGTGCCCGCGACGGTGCCTGCTGGGCCGCGGGCGAGAAGGGACGCGTCGCCACGCTTCGCCTTACCCATCAGCGGTAGGGCGGATCCCGGTTGACACGCGGTCGGCGGCCGAACACGGTTGGCCGATGACGTCCAGGATCCACAACATCGCCTTCGACTGCGCCGACAGCTACGTCCTCGCCCAGTGGTGGAGCCAGGTGGTCGGCCACCCCGTACACCCCGACGACCGCCCCGGCGACGACGAGGTGATCATCGAGCTGCCCGCCGGTCCAACCCTGTTCTTTAACCAGGTTCCCGAAGCCAAGACGGTCAAAAATCGCGTACACCTGTGCCTACGCCCAGACATCCCGCGCGACGAAGAAGTCGCGCGGCTGCTGGGCGCGGGCGCGGTGATGGTCTCCGACCTCCGCGAGCCCGACGGCCGCGGGTGGGCGGTGCTCGCCGACCCGGAGGGCAACGAATTCTGCATCCTGCGCGGACCGTAGCTTCCCAGGGCATTCCGTCCACATGGCACCCATTCATCCACAGCTTTCGCGCCACCACCCCACAACTGCCGCACCACCGATAGACTGGAGCAGGGCAGGCCCCCTTGGGTGGGCGTGGCTTTGGGTGGGCGGGGCTTTGGGTGGGCGGGGCTGTGGGTGGGCGGGGCTTTGGGTGGGCGGGGCGTTGGGTGGGC
>NZ_JBQTHF010000101.1:0-25176 GCF_052390155.1 Actinokineospora sp.
CGGCGGCCACGGCCGACACGGGGTGGGACCACATAGTCATCGATGAACACGTACAGTGCGATCAGGAGGGTGTCTCGGTCTTTGCTCACACATTGATCTTGGACACCCTCCTCCCATGCCCGAACCCAGGGGCTTCACGTGATCTTCACGGAATCAATCATCTAGATGATGCCGAGTTTGCTCGACTCGTAGACGGCTTCGGCTCGGCTGGAGACGCCGAGTTTGCGCATCAGGTTGCGGACGTGGAACTTCACCGTGGTCTCCGAGATGTACATGCGCACCCCGATGTCCTTATTGGACAGTCCGTGCGCCAGCAGCCGCAGCACCGCCAGTTCGCGCTCGGTCAGGGAGACCTCGCTGCGGTTGTTGATCGAGTGCACCATCGCGGCCGCGGACCGGGAGTCGAACGCGCTCTCGCGGCGGGCCACCGCGCGGATGGAGCGGATCAGCTCCGTGGTGTCGACGTCCTTGACCACGTAGCCGCGGGCGCCGTTGTGGATGGCTTCGACCACGAGTTTGCCGTCGAGGAAGGTGGTGAGGACGAGTACGCCCAGGTCGGGGTAGCGGCCGGTGAGTTCCGCGCACAGGGCCAGGCCCTCGGTGTCCGCGCCGGTGGACAGCTTCAGGTCCAGCAGCACGACCGTCGGCATGGCGCGGCGGACGACGGCGAGGGCCTCGGCCGCGGTGGACGCCTCGCCCACCACCGTCAGGTCCCGCTCGCGTTCGAGGATGGACCGCAGGCCCTGCCGGACGATGGCGTGGTCGTCGACGATGACGATCCGCACCTCTCGGGCAGGCGCCGCCACGTCACGGGTCATCGCGCACCTTCCATCGGTATCTGCACCCGCACCTCGACGCCGCCGAGCCGCGCGCGGCGGATGGCCAGGGTGCCGCCGAGGTCGCGGGCCCGGCCCGCCATGTTGACCAGGCCGCGGTGGCGGCCGTCGAAGTCGCCGACGCTGGCCAGGCGCAGCATGTGGCGCAGCCGCGCCGGGTCGCCGCTGCCGTCGTCGGCGATGGAGAGGACGACCTTGTCCGCGGCGAACCGCAGCCGGACCACCGCCTGGGCGGCCTGGCCGTGCGCGGCGGTGTTGAACAGCGCCTCGCCCGCGATGCGCAGCAGCGCGTGGTCGGTGTCCGGCGGCAGCGCGACCGGCACCCCGACGACCCGGACCCGGACCCGGAGGTCGCCGGGCAGGTGCACCGTGGAGAGCTGGTCGAGCAGTGACACCAGCGACCCGGGCGGCTCGTCGGCGTTGTGGTGCAGCGCGTAGATGGCCGCGCGGAGCTGCTGCACGGCGCGCCGGGTGAGGTCTTTCGCCGGCACCAGCCTGGCCGCGATCGCGGCGGCCTCCGGTCCGAGGTCGACCAGGTCGGCCCGGCACACCTCGATGGTCATGCCCGCGCTGAGCACGTGCTGGGTGACGCTGTCGTGCAGTTCGCGGGCGATGCGGTGCCGCTCGTCGTCCAGTACCTGCCTGCCCATGGCGTCCATCAGCCGCCGCTGGGTCTCCTGCAGCTCCGCGCTGCGGGTGGCCAGGTCTCTGGCCTGGCGGGCGGCCTCCTGGGAGAGCTGCACGGTGCGGCCGCGGAGCTGGGTCGCGGCGTGCAGCAGGTAGGAGTTGTGCAGCGCGACCGCCGCCTGGTTGGCCAGCACGCCGAGCACCGACCGGTCGGTCGGCTCGACCTCGACGCCCGGCCAGCCGACGATGCCGCCGACCGGCTCGCCGTCGAGGATCATCGGCGCGCGCACCCAGCCCGGCCCGGTGTCGGCCAGCTCCACCTCCCACGACCGGGACCGCAGCACGTCGAGCTGGCCGCGGACCTCCTCGGGCAGCAGCTCGACCTGGTCGACGAGCCTGCCGACGTCGTAGAACAGGAAACCCGGCCGCACACCGCGCAGCGCGCCGTCGGCGACCGCGAGCAGCAGCCAGTCGGCCTGCAGGTGGTCGGCCGCGGCGCGCACGACCTCCTCGACCAGCGCGCGGGGACCCTCGACGTTGCGCACCAGGGCGCGGGAGATCCCGTCGAGCGCCTGGACCGCCCGCGCGAGCCGCTCGGTGGAGCGGACGTACTCCGGGTAGAACGACCGCTTGCCCGAGCGCAGCCCGGTGATCGCCCCGAATTCGCCCGCCCGATCCGGGCCAGTGGCCGTCATCGCGGCCGCACTACAGCGCTGCTCGGAGCAGCGCCTCGATGTCGGCGGCGGTGGCGTCGCGCGGGTTGGTGGCCAGGCAGGCGTCCTTGAGCGTGGTCTGCGCGAGGTGGCCGACGTTGTGGTCGCCGACGCCGAGGCCCGCAAGGCCGCGCGGCACGCCGACCGCGTCGGCCAGCGTGCGGACGTGCTGGGCCAGCAGTTCGGCGACCTCGGCGGCGGGCAGGCCCTCCACCTTGATGCCCGCGGCGGCGGCCAGCGGCACGAACCGGCGCGGGTCGTGCGCGGCGTTGAACCGGATCACGTGCGGCAGCAGCACACCGTTGATCACCCCGTGCGGGGCGTCGAGCAGGCCGCCGACCTGGTGGCTCATCGCGTGCGTGGCACCGAGGATGGCGTTGGTGAAGGCCATGCCCGCCTCCAGCGCGCCCTGCGCCATCGCGATGCGCGGGCCGGGCACCCGCGGCGAGGTCTGGGTGCGCAGCAGGTTGCCCGTGACCAGGGTGACCGCGTGCAGCGCGTGGTGGTCGGTGAGGATGTTGTGCGCCTTGGACACGTACGCCTCGATGGCGTGGGTGAGCGCGTCGAGGCCGGTGGCGGCGTTGAGCCAGTCGGGCATGGTGGTGAGCAGCCGGGGATCGATGATGGAGATGTCGGGCACCAGGGTGCGGCTGATGATGGTGACCTTGGTGTGGCTCGTGGTGTCGGTCACGACGCAGAACTGGGAGACGTCCGCGCCGGTCCCGGAGGTGGACGGGACCATCACCAGCGGCGGGATCGGGTTGACCACCTTGTCGACGCCCTCGAAGCCCAGGATGCGCCCGCCGTTGCCGGACAGGATCGCCACGCCCTTGGCCGCGTCGATGCACGACCCGCCGCCCACCGCGATGATCACGTCGCCGCCCGCGGCCGCGTAGCCCGCGAACGCCTGCTCGATCTCGTGATCCTTGGGGTTGGGCGTGACCTCGTGCCAGACGATCGGGCGCAGCCCGGCCTCGCGCAGGTGGCGGGTGGCCTCGTCGACCCAGCCCGCCTCGATGATGCCGGGGTCGGTGACCAGGAACGGTCGGCGCGCGCCGACCCGCAACGCGCAGTAGCCCAACTCGGCCAGCGAGCCGGGGCCGAAGACGATCTCGGGCGCGTGGAACTTGGCCAGCCCGCCGCTCTCGGCCCGCCAACCCGTGTCCGTGAGCGCAGCCGCCCGGGAGGCAGGCGGCATAGCTTGTGGCATCACACCGCCCTTCGAGCCCACGGGCACAACCTCTCCGTCGTGTGATCCAGGTTACCCCCCGTCCCGGCTAATCACGGTAGGACGAACGGGCGGTATCACCCGCCTCACCCGCCCGTTTCGACAGTGCATACCGTCCGATCGGACAGGTAGCGCGCACACCCTCGGTCAGCGCCCGCGCAGGGTCAGCGCGGCGTTGTTACCGCCGAAGCCGAAGCTGTTGACCAGCGCGGACCGCAGCACCGGCCCGGTCAGCGCGTGCCGCGGCAGCACCACGCGGTCGGTGGGCTCGGGGTCGAGCAGGCCCGCGGTCGGCGGCACGACCTGGTGCCGCAGCGCGAGCGTGGCCGCGACCACGGACGGGAAGCACGACGCGTGCAGCAGGTGCCCGATCGCGCCCTTGTGCGAACTTGCCGGGAGCGCGTCGACACCCAGTTCGCCCGCGAGGGTGCGCAGCGCGCCCAGCTCGGCCGAGTCGCCCTGCTTGGTGCCGGTGGCGTGCGCGTGCACGTAGTCCACCGGGTCGCCGCCGCACGCCCGGCGCAGGCAGTCCAGCACGACGTCCTCGTCCGACGCCGCCGCCTTCGCCCCGCCGACGCGGCACGCGGCGCCCGACAGGACCACCTCCGCCGGACCGCCCGCGACCAGCACGAGCGCGCCCGCGCCCTCACCGACGGTGATCCCGGCGCGGGCCCGGTCGAACGGTCGGGCGGGTGTGGCGCCGACCGCGCGGACGGCGTGCATGCTGGCGTACTCCACCGGGTTCAGCGCGGACGCGCCGACGACCACGGCGACCTCAGCCGCGCCCGCCTCGATGATCTCCCTGGCCAGGGCGGCGCCGAAGGCGGCGGACGCGCACGCGTGCGACAGGTACAGCGGGCCGCCGCCGAACAGCTCGACCCCGGGGCAGACCCGCGCGGGCCCGGCCATCTCGGCCGCCGCCCGCGGACAGTCGCCCGCCATGACCGGGGTCTGGCCGACGACGATCACCACCGCCCCCGCGGGCACGGCCGGGTACCCGGCGTCGTGCAGCGCCTCGGCGAGGGCGACGTCGAGCAGGGCCTGCTTGCGCGTCGAGCCCGCGGGGACCGCGAAGCCGGGCACCTCGCCGACCGGCTCGCCGAGGTAGTCGGACGTGTCGAACTCCCCGCCGGTCCGCAGCGCCACCCGGCCCGCCAGCAGCCCGTCCCAGAACGGGCGGACGCCGACGCCGAACCCGGTGACCAGCCCGAGCCCCGCGACCGCGATCTCCCGCCTCACGGCCGCACCACCATCGCCGTCACGCGGAACCCCGCGCCCGGCTCGGCGCTGATCTCCCCGTACACCGTCTCCCGACCGGCGGCCAGCACCCGCGCGATCCGCCGCGCCTGGCGGGTGTCCGCGTCCGGCGTCACCACCAGGTAGACCGGGCCCGGCCAGCCGACTCGGCGCAGCAGTTCGGAGGTCTCCATGCCGATCGAGTCCGACGGACGCAGCACGCGGCTGGTGTCCGCCCACTGCCGGGCGAACCGGTCGGCCGCGGCCACGCACGCGGCGGAGGCGGCCAGCAGCATCGTCGTCCGGCTCGACAGGGTGTCCGCCACCTCGGTGAACACCGCCCGCACCACGGCGTCGAGGTCGCCGCCCGCCGGGTCGGTCGTGGCGCCGACGACCGTCAGCACGGCACTGGCGCCGGGTCCGGCGTCACCGTGACCACCTCGCACACCTCGGCGACCAGCCTGCCGATGATGTTGCGCGGCCCGACCATGTGCGCCCGGTCGATCCCCGCGCGGGCCAGGCCCTGCTGGGTCACCGACAGCCGCACAGGGTCCACCCAGCCGGACAGCAGCGAGGACCGCAGCTCGGCCGGGTCGACCAGGGACCGGCCGTCGATGTCCGACAGCAGCGGAATCCGGGCGGCGCTGAACAGCGCGGGCCGGTACACCCGCTCGGCGAGGTCGTCGCGCAGCTCGGCCAGCCGGGCGCAGTGCTGCGGCCGGTTCATGGTGTGGAATCCCCAGCCGCCGCGGGCCGTCAGCCGGGCCTTGACCAGCTCGATCGTCGCCAGGCTCGCGGACACGCCGTGGATGTCGGGTCCCAGGTACGCCGAGATCTCGATCCACCGACCGTCGGCGGCCACCTCGGCCACGATCTCCTCGACGTCCTCCACCGGGACCTTGCAGAAGAAGTGGCAGCCCGCCGGTTCGGTGAAGCCCGCGAGGTACCCGGCCTGGATGCGGGCACTGCGCGCGACCAGCTCCAGCGCCGCCGGGTAGTCGAGCCCGCCCGCCAGCACCACCGCGGGCAGCGCGCCGAAGCTGGCGCCCGCGACGAGCACCGGCTCGTTGGCCATCAGCTCCAGGGCGTGGTCGGCCAGCGCCAGGTTGACGGCCAGGTAGGCGCAGTCCAGCGCCTCCCAGTCGGTCGGCCCGGCCGCGCGGAACGCGTCGAACAGCGAGTAGCCCAGGACGTCGGCGGCCTCGGTGAACCGAGCGCCTGCGTGCCGGTCGTGGCTCAGGTAACCGGCCAAACCCTGGTAGGACACCGGAACCAAGCCGGGGAACAGGATCGCCGAACGCATCAGGACGCCCCCACGGTGGCGCCGTCGGTGACCGCGAACCGCACGGCCAGCGACTCCAGCGACCGCTGCACGAACGCCCCCGGACCGGGCACGACCAGCGTGCCGACGCCGAGCGCGGCCATCCGGCGGATCGAGTCGGCCCAGCGCACCGGTCTGGTGTACTGGCCCGCCAACGCGGCACCGACCTGCTCGGCGGTGTCGAGCACATCGGTGGTCAGGTTGCACACCAACGGAATCCGCGGATCGCGCAGCCCGTCGCGGTAGTGCCACCGCTCGGCGAACTGCCGCTGCACCCCGACCAGCAGCTCGCAGTGCGCGGGCGGCCCGTACGGGATGACCATGCCGAGCGCGCCGAACCCGAGCGCCCGGGTGGCCAGTTCGCGCAGCGCGCCGAACTCGCCGGTCACGATCATCTGGTCGTCGGCGAGATAGGCGCACGGCCGCAGGAAAAGGCCCGCGGAGTCCAATTCGGACATCAGCGCCGCGAGCTTGTCGAGGTCGGTGTTGCAGAAGAAGTACACCCCGTAGGGCCCGGCGCCGAAGTGCTCGTCCTCGATGGCCGCCATGGTGTGGCACATCCGAATGGCGTCCGAATAGGACAGACAGCCCGCCAGGTGGGCGGCGGTGATCTGGCCGAGGCTGATCCCGGCGAGGTAGTCCGGCGCCGGTCCGTGCGCCGACTCGAAGAGGGCGACGCTGAGCGCCATGATCGCGGGCCGGGCGACCACGCCCCGGTTGACCTCGTCCTCGGTGCCGCCCGACAACAGCCCGGCCAGGTCGAGGCCGAGCACGTCGCCCGCCTCGCCGACCCGCCGACGCACGGCGGCGGAACTGTCGTACAGCGGGCGGTACTCCCCCGGCTTGATTCGGATCTGCGGGGCGAGCAGGTAGGCGGTGCGCTCGGCGGTCACAGGGTCAACCCTCCGTCCACGACCAGGGTCTGGCCGGTAATGTAGCTGGACGCGTCGGTGCTCAGGAACGCGACGGCCTGGGCGATCTCGTCCGCCCTGGCCAGCCTGCGCAGCGGAATCCGTTCCTGGAGCCCGTTTCGGCGCTGTTCGCCGACCTGCTCGATCATCCCGTTGCCCTCGGTGTAGCCGGGGGCGACCGCGTTGACCCGGACGCCGAACGGCGCGTACTCGACCGCCAGCGACCGCGTCAGCCCGAGGAGTCCGGCCTTGCTGGCCGAATACGCGCTGAGGCCCTCGATGCCGGAGATCGCCGCGATCGAGGCGACGTTGACGATCACCCCGGACCGGCTCAGCAGCATGTGCATGGCCACCGCCCGGACGCAGTAGTACGCGCCGAGCAGGTTGGTCTCGACGGTGCCGACCCAGTCCGCCGCGGGGTTGGTCGGCAGCACCAGCCCGGCCTTGCCCGCGGCCGCGTTGTTCACCAGCACGTCGATCCGCTGGTGTCGGCGGGCCACCGCGCCCACCGCGTCCTGCACCTGCGCGTTGTCCCGCAGGTCGAGCCCGCACGTGTCGGCCGCGATCCCGGTGTCCTTGGTGATCTCCTCGGCGATCGCGCTCGCCCCGGCTTCGTTGCGGTGGAAGCCGACCACGACCGTGGCGCCGAGCGCGCCGAGCGTGCGGCAGACGGCCGAGCCGATCCCGCCGGAGCCGCCGGTCACCAGCACGACCCGGCCGCCGAGTCCAGTACCCATGGCCGCTAGCCCCGCTCAAGCAGTTCGGTGTAGACGGTGTCCCACCGGCCGCGCATGTACTCTTGGAACTCGGCTCTGCCGCGCTCGCGGTCCTCGGCGGGGACCAGGTCGCGCACCGCGACGCCCTCCTTGGCCGCGGCGTAGTACTCCTCGCGCAGCAAGGACGCGATGACGGCGTCGTGGTAGCAGCCGTCGAGGAAGAAGTAGTCCCGCAGCACGCCCTCGACGACCACATTGGACTTCATCATGAAGTTGAGCACCCGCCGGTTGTAGGTGCCGGTCATGAACTGCACACGGTGGGCGTTCTTCTCGTGGAACAGGTAGTCCAGCAGCAGCAGGCCCGCCTCGGCGCCGCAGCCGCTGTCCCACAGGTCGGTGTCGCCGATCATGCCGCCGACCTCGTAGCTGCCGCCGTGCTTGAGCCGGTGCCACTGCACGTAGCCGACCTTGCGACCGTCCATTGTGGCCACCATGGCGCCCGTGCTGCGGCCGAGCGCCTCGCCCAACTGCTTGGTGGACATGAACTGCGACTCGCCGCCCGCGCCCAGCGCGCCCTCGGGCCCGGGCTGTAGCCACTTCGCGACCAGCGCGTAGTCCTCGTCCTCGACCGGGACCAGCCGGGTCAGGTACCCCTGCATCGCGTACTCCTCTAGTTGGCGGGGACCGCGGCCGGGTCGATGAACTCCACGATCGACCGGACGCTGGTGAAGGTGGTCGGGGTGAGCGCGCCGATGTCGAACCCGTGCCGCTGCTGGACGAGCGCGATCAGCTTGAGCGAGTCCATCGAGTCCAGGCCGAAGCGCGAGGCCGACCCCCACAGCGGTTCGTCAACGAGGATGTCCGCGGCCGGGATGTCCACCGCGAAGGTCGCCGCGAATAGTTCGCGGAGCTGATTTTCGATCATGTCATGCCCCATTCCGAGTAGGTCGGCGCGACCTGCGGGCCGTGCCGGAGACAGAGGGACCCCCAGAGGAATCCCGCGCCGATGGCGGAGACCACCAGCACCTCGCCCGCGGCCACCGACCCGCCGCGCATGGCCTGGTCGAGCACGGTGAAAACCGTTGCCGCGCCAGTGTTTCCCAGGTGCTGCACGGAGGTCGGCGCGCGCTCGGCCGGCACGTCGAGCACGGACATCACCTCGCGCACGATGTTCAGGTTGGCCTGGTGCAGGAAGAAATGGTCCACTTCGGACACCCGCAGGCCCGCCCTGGCCACCGCCGCCTCGATGCTGCGCGGCAGCCGGGCGGTGGCCTCGGTCCAGACCACGCGGCCGTCCATCTTCAGGTAGTGCCCGCCGTCGGCGACGGTCCGCGCGGACGCGGGCGCCCGGGTGCCGCCCGCGGGCACCTCGACGCTGTGGGACAACGTGGAGCCGATGTCCCAGGACAGCACCCCGAACCCGGACACGGTCCGGCCGAGCACCACGGCCCCGGCCGCGTCGCCGAAGAACACCCTGGTCGAGCGGTCGCGCGGATCGGTGACCCGCGACAGCGCCTCCGCGCCGATCACCAGCACCGACCGGAAACTGTCGCTCTGCAACAGATGGCTGCCCACCAGGATGCCGTACACACCGCCCGCGCAGGCGGCCTGGTTGAGGTCCAGCGGCAGTGCCGAGTGCGCGCCGATCGCGTCCTTGACGATCAGCGCGGTCGAGGGCAGCGGCTGGTCCTGGGTGAAGGTGGCGACCACGATCGCGTCGATCTCGTCGGCCCGCACGCCGGAGTCGGCCAGCGCGGCCCGCGCGGCGCGCACGCACATGTCGGAGTTCTGCATGCCCGCGGCCAGGTAGCGGCGTTCCCGAATCCCGGTCTTGGCGCGGATCCACTCGTCCGTTGTGTCCAATGTGGACACCAGGTCGCGGTTGGTGACCACCTCGGTCGGGACGTAGAGGCCGGTGCCCTGGATGCCGACCGGGACCCGGAGGCCACCGGTCCACGCCGCGGCGGGCGCGTCGAGCGGCTGGTCTGCGATGGCGGTCATCGGCTCTCCTGTTCGGGATGGTCGTCGCCCAGCGGCGGCGCGTCGTCGAGGGCGACCGAGACCCGCAGGACCCCCACGCGGCCCGCCCGACAGTGCTGCCAGACCTCGGCCAGCGCGGCCGGAAGCTGGGCGCGGCTCTCCACCAGCACGTGCGGCACGACGTCGACCGACCCGCCTGCCGTGGCGCCGACGAAGCCGAACCGCGAACCCCGCGGCCGCTGACCGTCCAGCACGTGTTGCAGCCAGCCGTACCCGCCGTTGTCCAGCACGACGTAGAGCACGGCCGCGCCGGACTCGGCCGCGGTGACCAGATCCGGGCCGAGGAAGCCGAACGCGCCGTCCCCGACCAGCGCGACCACGGGCCGCTCGCCGACCGCGAGCTTCACGCCGATGGCCGCCGCGGCCCCGAAACCGAGGCTGGTCTGCTCACCGGGCACCACCGACCCGGCGTCCGCGCCGACCTGCCACCGCGGCCACAGGTAGGACCACATGTCGGACAAACCGTTCTCCTGCACCAGAATCCGGTCGGCGGGCAGAGTCCGGTCGAGTTCGCTCAACACCTCCACGACCCGCGGGCGGCCGTCGGCGCGCGGCGCGACGGACGCCTGGGCCGCCGCCACCGCGTGCGCCCGCGCCCGCTCGATCCGGCCCGTCCAGCCTGCGTCGGGTTCGCGGTCCACCAGGTCGAGCCAGCGGTCGACGCACGCGCCCGCGTCGCCGACGACCACCGGACCGGGCCGCTCCAGGGCCAGGTCCGCGGGCTCGGTGTTCACCTGCACGACCGGCGCGGACACCGCGTCCCAGCCGTGCGTCGCGGTCTCCTCCAGCCTACTTCCCAGCGCCACGACCAGATCGGCGTCGGCGAGCAGGCTCGCGATGGCGGGCGGCGCGTAGAGCCCGGCGAGGCCGCCGAACCGGGGATGGTCCTCGGCCACCGTGCCGCGGCCGGACGCGGTGGTCAGCAGCAGGGCACCGAGCCGGTCGGCCAGCCGCTCGAACCGGGCGCCCGCATTGCGGTGCCGGACACCGCCGCCGACCAGCACCACCGGACACCTGCTGCGGCGCAACAGATCCAGGCAGTGCGGGTCGTCCCCGCCCGGCGCGGGCGGCGGCGGCAACGGCCTGCTCGACCGGACCGGGACCGCCATCGCGGCCACGTGGTCCGGGATCTCCACGTACACCGGTCCCGGCGCGCCCGACGCGGCCACCAGCCACGCCTTCGCCAACACGGCCGCGAGCCGGTCGCCGTGCTCGACCCGGCACGCCCACTTCACCGCGGGCCGGACCAGGGCGAGCTGGTCGAGTTCCTGGAATGCGCCCGTGCCCAGCCGCGCCGACGCGGTCGCCGAAGCCAGCAGCAGCACCGGAATCCGCGCCGCCCGCGCCTCGACCAGCCCGGGGATCGCGTTGGCCAGGGCGGGCCCGCGGCCGACGACACAGCACGCGGGACTACCCTCGGCCACCGCGTGGCCCGCTGCCATGAACAGCGCGTTGCGCTGGTTGCGGCACAGCACCAGGTCGATCGGGCCGCCGGGCTCGTGGCCGAGCGCGGACAGCAGGCCCAGGTCGTCGTCCGGCAGACCGAACACCGTGCGGACTCCCTGCCCGGCAAGGAAATCGACCACCGCGTGCCACGCGCTCGGGTGCACACCGACGAGCGGGTCGCTCGCCAACGCGGTCACGACCGGCCCCAGCGTCGACCGACCACTTCGGACACCAGTACCGGGGAGACATCGCGTTTTCCCCGGTACTGGGTGTAATTGGCCATCCGTCCGTACCCACCGAACGGGCGGTTCCCGTCGTCCACCGACGCCAGGCTCGTGTTCAGGGTGACCGTGTGCCGCCTGCGCAGCAGCGCGAGGAAGCTGTCCGGCACGGTGCCGTAGACGCTGGCGCCGAGCGCGTGCTCGGCGAACGGGTCGACGCCGAGCACCGCGCCGAGCGCGGCGAAGTCCGGGTAGGTGACCACATTGAACACCGGGGCGAAGAACTCGGTCAGCGGCGGGCGGTCGCGCAATGAGCTGACCAGCACGGTGGGCGGTACCACCCGGTGCCGGAAGTCGAGATTGCCGCCGTGCACGATGCGATCGCGGTGGCGGGACAGGAAAGTCGCCACGGTGTCCCAGGCGCTGTCGTACCAGAGCGGCCCGTAGTCGGCGTCCGGGTCGACGTAGCGGCCCGCCCGCAGCCCGTCGAGCCGCGCGGTCAGCCGGGCGACGAACTCCTCGCACGACGCGGTCGGCACGAACAGCACATCGGGCCCGAGGCAGTCCTGCCCGGAGTTGAGCAGCCGGATGTCCACCGCGTCGGCGCAGGCCAGGTCGAGGTCGGCGTCCTCGGCCAGCACGATCGGATTCGCGCCCTGGCCGAGGAACACGAACAACTGCTCATCGTCCACAAGGGACAGGATCTTCTCGCTGTTCTCGTACCGCCCGGTGAACACGACCAGATCGGCGCGGGCGGCGGTGTCCTGGGCAAACCGGCGCTGGCTGGTGTCCTCCAGCCGAACCGGCAATCCGTGCACGGGCGCGAGAAGTTCGTGCAGCGCCACGGTTTGCGCCCGCACCTGGCTCGACGGCCGGAACGCGGCCGACTCTACGAACAGGCTCGGCACCAGCAGGTACAGCACGTAGGAGTAGAGCACCACGTTGGAGGGCATGAAGACCGCGGCCGACGCCAGCGCGGCGGGCCGGGCGGCGGCGACCTCGGCGGGCGCGCCGAGCAGGGTGTCGCGGGCGGCCAGCACCTCGTACTCGGCCGCGCGGCGCATCGTCACCTCCGTGAGGATGTCCAGCACGGCGGCGCGGTCGGTGTCGAGGAACGCGGCGACGGCGGCGAGGCCGTCGAGTCGCTCGGCGAACGGGACGGTCGCGCTGTCGGCCGCCGGGGCGGGCGGGGCCACCATGGTCACGGCTGTTCTCCTTCCTCGCGCCGGACTCCCACCCGATGCGCGGCGGCGGCGAGCAAGGCAACCTGGTCGACCTTGCCGTTGGTGTTGATCGGGAACCGGTCGAGGACGGTCACGACGTTGGGCCGCTCGTACTCGGCGAGCAGCGCGGCGAACCGGCCGCGCCAGAACCGGCTGTCCCGGCCCTCGGCGTCCTCGACGAAGAACACCAGTTGGCAGCCGCGCCGCTCCTCGTCCACGGCGATCACCGCGACCTGGTGGCCGCACCGTTCCGCCTGCCTGCGCAGGCTTTCCGGGTAGAGCGTGTAGCCCATCCGGTGCACCGCCTGCTTGCGGCCGACGACGTGCAGGTTGCCGTGCGGGTCCAGGTGGCCGAGGTCGCCGGTACGCACCCACTCGTCGTGCACCGGGACGAACGAGCCGTCGGCGTCGAGCAGGCCCGCCATCCGGCCGGGCGAGCGGACGACCACCTCGCCGAGACCGTCCGGCGAGACGTCGTCGATGCGCACGGCCACCCCGTCGAGTGGCCTGCCGCAGCCCACCGGATTGTCCGAAGTGGCCAGTGCGACGTTGCCGACCTCGGACAGCCCGTAGCCGTCGATCAGTGGGCGCCCCACCGTGTCGAGGAACCGTTCGGCGAGCCTGCCGGGCAGCGGCGCGCCGCCAACACACCACAGGCGCACCGAGCGCACCGCCTCGACCAGCTCCGGGCGCCCGCCCAGCAGGTCGAGCAGCGTGTGGTAGGTGGGCGGGGTCGCGTCCACCACGGTCACCCCGCGCGGGCCGATCCGGTCGAGGGCGGCGCCCAGGCGCAGGTACGGGGCGACCAGCAGCGAGCACCGCGTGGTCCACCACAGCAGCACCAGCGACATCCCGTACTGGTGGGAGAACGGCAGCATCGGGAACAATACGTCGTCGGGGGTGTAGCCCATTGCCCGGCCGCTGGCCGCGATGTTGGCCAGCATCGCCGCGCCCGGGCGGACGATCCCTTTGGGACTGCCGGTGGTGCCGGAGGACCACAGCACCACCCCGTCCCGCCTGCCCGCCCACGCCCGCAGGTCGATCCGGCCTGCTGACCCGGGTGCGGTGGCCAGGCTCGGGTAGTGCAGCACCCGGTCCCGCCCGAGGATCTCGACGGCCGCCGCCTCCGGGGAGCCGGGCTCGGGCTCGTGGCCCGCCGCCGCCCACCGGGCCTGCGAGCGCACCAGGAGTTGGGCGACCTGGTCGGCGGTCTGCCTACGGTCGACCAGGACGATCGAGGTGTCCAGGTGGATCAGCGCGAGCAGCAGCGCGACGTAGCCGGGCGAGTTGTCGCCGAGCACCAGGACCCGGTCGCCCGCGCGGATGCCCGCGTCCGCCAGCGAGGCGGCGAGCCGCACCGCCACGGGTTCGGTCCGCTCCACCCGCAACACCGAGTCGTCGCCCGTCATCGGGATCCACCTCCGTCCAGCAGCCGGATCGCGGGCCGGGTCGCCGCGACCACCGCGATCAGCACGTTCAGCCCACCGATGACCAGGAAGGTGACCGACAGCCCGATCGAGCCCATCGCCGCGGTGGCCACCAGCACCCCGGCGGGCAGCGCGGCCACGCCGACCGCCTGCTGAGCCGAGAACACCCGGCCGCGTTCGCCCGCCGCCGTGCGCTCCTGGTAGACGGTGGCCATCAGCGGACCGATCGGGGCGAGGAACAGCCCGGACAGCGCCAGCACGGCCAATGTGACCGGCAGCGACGGCTGGAGGGCCAACAGCATCGTGGTGAGCCCGGCGCCCGCGAACCCGGTGAGGTAGCTCGGCCTGCGGGGCAGCTTGTGGCCGATCACCCCGAACCCGACCGCGCCGACCACCGCGCCCGCGCCAAGCGCCCCGACCATCGCGGCGAACGCGGTCGCGCTGTGGAAGACCTCGCTCGCGTAGGCGATGAGCACGACCGAGTAGAGGCTGCCCGCCAGCGCGTTGGCCAGCACCGCCGTGGCGCCGGTCGCGCGGAGCACCGGGTCCCGCCAGATCGTCCGCACGCCGTCGACCAGTTCGCCCAGGTAGGAGCGGGATTCGCGCGGCTCGACCCGGGTCGGCGCGAGGGCCGTGCCCGCGAGGATCAGCGCGGCGAGCACGCAGGCCGCGGTGTCGATCCACAGGACTGTCTGCACGCTGGTCAGCGCTATGGCGGCACCGGTGACCACGGGGGTGAGCAACAGGCTGAGCCGGTCGATCGCGGACAGCATCGAGTTGGCGGACTCCAGCGACGCCCCGGCGCGCTCGGCGGTCTCGGGGACCAGGGCCCGCACCGCGACCATCGCCACGGCGTCGGCCGAACTGGCCACCAGCACGATCACCAGCACCGCCCAGTACTCCAGCAGCCCCACGGTGTAGAGGGTCGGCACCAGGCTGATCACCGCGCCCGCGACGACCAGCAGGCCGACCGCGGCGCGCTTGGCGCCGATCCGGTCGATCAGCGGGCCCGCGAGGAAGCCGAAGAACGCCATCCCCAGGCCCGCGCTCACCACGGCGAACCCGGTCTGGCTCGTGCTGCCGGTCGTGGCCAGCACCGCCCAGGGAATCGCGACGACCGACACCGTGCGGCCCGCGCCGGACACCGCGGCGGCGGCCCACAGTCCGAACAGCGCGCCGCGCCGGGACCGGTCGCGTGGCGCGGTGTGCCGCGCCTGGATCACCTGGGTCACCGCTACGTCCCTTCGGCCCGATTTCGGCGAATGCCGCCCGTGAATTGAGTGAAAGAATGCGCGGGCGGGTTACCGGTGAACATCGTTCCGCGATACCCGCCCGCGCGTTTCAGTGAAATTTACTTGCTCTCGATGATGATAATGCGCATTCGGATCTCCTCCTCCCGAGGGCACAGCTCACCCGCGACCGCAGGTCTGGGGTGCGTGGACAAGAGATTCGGCACCGGCCGCGAATTCCGATTCCGGCGTCGAGGACAACTGTATCCAGAACGGGCGCGATTCGACCTACGCAGTATCCCGGAGGCCATTCAGCCGCACCGCTGCCCACATTCGACCACCGGCCGCCGGGAGGACTCGCGACGGGCGGCACAGCGCCGGACCCGTACGTGGGATTACGGAGAAACGCGGGCGAGTGGGCGACGAGCGCTCAGCCCTCCAGGGCACCGGCCCAGCGCCAGTCGCCCTCTGGGCCGAGGTACTCCACCCGCTGTACCTCTTCGTCGTTGTCCTCGCCGTCCTTCGCCCAAGCGAGAGCCGCGGCGTGATCGTCGAAGTCGCGGTACGCGACGACGTCACCCATCCCGTCGAGATACCGGTAACGAGTCATGGCGATGACGCTAGTGCGCGTCCGCCGCAATACCCAGGGATCGGCTTACCGGTCGGCGACCAGCCGCAGCGGGACGACCGGGGCGTCGGCGGTCCGTTCGATCAGCGAGGCCAGCGCCGAGCGGGACGGCACACCGAGCTTGCGGTAGATGTGGGTGAGGTGGGTCTCGACGGTCCGCGCGCTGATCCCGAGGTGCCGGGCGATCTGCTGGCTGGTCCGCCCGGTGCCCACCATCCGCGCCACTTCCAGCTCCCGGCTCGTCAGCACCGCCGTGCGGGCGGCACCGAGGGACACCGACGGCGGTCCGGGGGGTCCGGGGTCCGCGGCGGCGATCGGCACGACCGTCCTGGCCAGCCGAGCCGCGTCGCGCAGCCACCCCACGCCGACGCGCAGGCCGGTCACGGCGGCCCGGTCGAGCAGGGCGGCCGCCTCGTCGGCCCGCCCGCAGGCGAGCAGCACGGGTGCCGCGCGCAGGTAGGTCTGCGCCTCGTCCAGGACCATCCCGGCCGCCGCGAACCCGGCCGCCGCCTCGGCGAACAGCTCGGCCGCCGCCCACAGGTCGCCCCGCGCGCCGAGCACGACCGCGGCGGCCCTGGTCGCGCAGGCGCGCTGGCCCGCGAGCGCCAGCCCCAGCGCCGCGTCCCGCGCGGTCCGCGACGCGGCCTCGGCGGAGTCCAGGTCGCCGGTCGCCAGCATGGCCATGGCCAGCACTTCGAGGTATCGGGGCCGCACGGAGGGCTGCACCAGCGGCAGCTCCGGCCCGCCGCCGATGCGCAGCAGCGTCGACCGGCAGGTGTTCGGGTCGCCCGCGACCAGCGCGGTCAGCCCGGCGACCAGGTGCACCGTGCGGGACCAGCACCCGCTCGCCGGGCCCGTCGCGGTCGCCGCGCGGGTGGCCAGCGCCCTCGTGGCCACCACGTCGCCGGAGTCGGTGGACCCCATCGTGGCCAGCACCTTGAGCGCGGCGGCGAACGCGCGGATGTCGTCGCCGCCGACGAGGTCCGCGGTCCGCTCGGCCTGGCGCGCGTACTCCTGGCCCGCCGCGCCCCGGCCCCGCAGCACGTTGACCTGCCCCAGCCCGAGCAGCAGGTGCGCGAGGGTGTGGTGCTCCCCGCGGCGGCGGGCCAGCGCGGCACCGCGCGCCAGGTGGCGTTCGGCGTCGGCGAACCGCTCCAGGAACAACTCGGCCCAGCCCAGGCGGGACAGCAGCTCGCAGTCGCCCGCGAGCGCCGCGTCCGACAGGCCGTCCACCGCGGCCGCCGCGGCGTCGGCCAGGTCGCCCGCGTCGGCGGTGCACCCGTGGTAGGTCTCCCCGAACGCCTGCAGCGCGAGGACACCGGCCGCCGCGGCGGGGTCGCCCAGCGCCCGCGCGACGACCAGGGCGCGGGCGACATCGGCGCGGGCCGCGGCGTAGTCGCCCGCGAGCAGGGCTGTCGTGCCGAGTTCGACGCGCACCGCGACAGCTTCCGCCGACACCTCGGCGGGCCGGTGCGCGATCTCGCGGCGCAGCAGCGCGGCCGCCTCGCGGTAGTGGCCGAGCAGCCGCTCCATCCGCCCGCACAGCGCGACCGCCGCCGAGTACAACGCGCTCAGCCCGGCGGGCACCGTCGGCAGCAGGTCGTGCAGCAGGTCCCGGCTCTCGACCACCTGGCCAGCCAGCCCCAGCGCCCGGCCGAGCAGGTACGTCGTCTCGGCCCGGGCCGCGGCGAAGTCGGCCGACGCGGGCAGCAGCTCGACGGCCGCCCGCAGCCAGTGCGCGGCGTCGACCGGCGACGCGCTCGCGGCGGCCTCGCGCAGCACCGTGAAGTGCGCGGGGTTCCAGGTGCTCGCGAAGCGGACCACGTGCCGGGCGCGCTCCGCCGCGCCCGCGCCTGCCAGGGTGGCCCGCTCGTAGGCGCGGCAGTGCGCGCCGACCCGCCAGAGCGGGTCGGCCCGCTCGGCGACGACCCGGCCGAGCACCGGGTGCCGCAACGCCAGCCGCGGCCCCGCGTCGACCGGGCGGACCAGGTCGAGCGCGAGCAGCGCGGTGACCGCGACCGCCGCCTCCTCGTGGTCGAGGCCCGCGACCTCGACGATCCCCGCGACGTCGAACCGCTCGCCGAGCACGGCCGCCGCCGCCGCCGCGGTCCACTCCCGCGGGCTGAGCACGGCCAGTTCGGCGAAGACCAGCGCTTCGAGACCGGCGGTCGGGCGCACGCCCGCGGCCAGCATCTTCAGGTACAGCGGGTTGCCCCCGCTCTCCTGGTAGACCGCGTCGGCGGGCTCGCCGAGCAGGTCCGCGGCCTCGCCTGCCGAGAGCGGGCCGAGCTCGATCCGGGCCACCGTGCCCTGCTCGACGCCGACAGCCAGCCGCGACCGCAGTCGGGCGGGCGCCTGGCGGGGCCGGTAGGCCACGGCGACCAGCAGTCCGCCGGTCGGCGACAGGTTCTCCAAGACCTCGATCGACCCGGGGTCGGCGTGGTGGACGTCGTCGAGCAGCACCACGAGGTGCCTGTTCTCCGGCGCGTCGAGCAGCGCGACGAGCGCGGGCAAGACCCGGTCGTGGTCGATGTGGCCGCGCGAGTCCCAGGCCACCGCGCCGCGGCCGCGCAACGCCGGGAACACCGGGGCGAGCGCGTCCACCATGGCCGACGGCAGCCGCGGGGACACCGTGCGCAGGTGGTCGTCCAGCGCGGCGACGAACAGGTGGAACGGCGTCCGCGCGGTCGCCGGGGTGGCCCGGGCGCGCAGCACGGTGCCCTCGGCCCGCGCGGCCAGTTCGGCGAGCAGCCGGGTCTTGCCGATCCCCGGCTCGCCGATGATCTCCAACAGGCCGCCGCCCAGCGCCCGGTCCAGCGCGGCCAGTTCCCGGACCCGGCCGACCAGGCGGTCGCCTCGGTCGGCGGCGGTCCGTCGTCGGGGGAGATCGGTCGAGCCGAAGCGAACGCGCTCGACGGCAGCGGTCAGTACCAGGTCGGCGGGCATACCCCTCGTTTCCTCGGCTTGGCGAAACGGCTGTTCGGCACCCCGGCCTGCCCGGTCCGCGAAGCGATGTCGCCTCGCTGACCGTCGCATCCGACTGTATCCCGAAACTCGCCCATTTCGGACTGGTCGACCGCCGGAAAGTACCGCTCGACCAGGCGTTTCGGCCGGATGGCCGCACCGGGTAGGCCGACTGTCCGCTCGCGCGAGCACCTTCTTTGCCAATGCGATTCGGTGATCCGGGGTGACAAGGTTAGCCTCACCTCACCACCTTCCATCTCGTACGGACAGGGAGCAGCGATGCGAACCCGGCTGACGGCGACGATCTTGGCCACCCTCCTCGGCGCGACGCTCGCGGGCTGCGGCAGCACCGAGGCCGCCCACAACGGCCCCGTGCTGACGGTCTACTCCGGCCGCAACGAGAATCTGGTCAAGCCGCTGCTGGAGCAGGCGCGCCAGGCGCTCGGCGCGAACGTCAAGCTCGACGTCCGCTACGGCGACACCGCCGCGCTCGCGGGCCAACTCGCCGAAGAGGGCGACCGCAGCCCCGCCGACGTGTTCTTCTCCCAGGACGCGGGCGCGCTCGGCGCGCTGGCCGCCGCGGGCAGACTCGGGCCGCTGCCGCGGGCCGTGCTCGACGCCAGCCCCGAGCAGTGGCGCGCCGCCGACGGCACGTGGGTGGCGACGTCGCTGCGCTCCCGGGTCGTGGCCTACGACCCGAGGCAGGTCGCCGAGGCCGACCTGCCCAAGGGCATCGACGACCTGCTCGACCCGAAGTGGCGCGGCAAGGTCGGGTTCGCCCCGTCCAACGCGTCGTGGCAGGCCTTCGTCACCGCGGTGCGGGTGCTGCGCGGCGAGGACGGCGCGCGCGCCTGGCTGGAGAAGTTCAAGGCCAACGAGCCGCAGAAGTACGACAACAACATCAAGATCCGGGACGCGGTCGACGAGGGCAAGCTGCCGCTGGGGCTGATGAACCACTACTACTGGTTCGAGAAGGCCGCCCAGGTCGGCGTCGACAAGATGAACGTCAAACTGCACTTCATCAAGGGAAACGACCCGGGCGCGCTGATCAACGCGGCGGGCGTCGGGGTGCTCAAGTCCAGTAAGAACAAGGCGCTGGCGGACAAGTTCGCCGAGTTCCTGCTCTCGGCGCAGGCCCAGCAGTACTTCGCCGACACCACCGCCGAGTACCCCGTGCGCGCGGGCGTGGTGTCCGGCAAGCACAAGCTGCCCGCCCTGGCGGACCTCCAGCCGCCGGACCTCAAGCTGGCCGACCTGCAGTCGCTGCCCAAGACCGCCGACCTGCTGCGCCAGGTGGGGCTGCTCTAGGTGAGCACGGCACGCGGCCGCGGAGCGCCGCGGGCGACCGGGTGGTTGCTCGCGGCGCTGCCCGCCGTGGTCGTGGCCGTCCTGCCGCTGGTCTACCTCGTCCTGCGGGCCACCGACCAGGGCTGGGACGTGTTCTGGTCGGTGGCGATCCGCTCGCGCACGGCCGAACTGGCCGCCAACACGCTGGTGCTGCTTGTCGCGGTCGCGGTGAGCGCGGTGGTGCTCGGCACGGCGGCGGCGTGGGCGGTCACCCGCACGGCCGTGCCGTTGCGTCGCGTGTGGACAGTGCTGCTGGTGATGCCGCTGGCGGTGCCGTCGTACGTGTCCGGGTTCGCGTGGCTGTCGATGGACGTGGCGGGCTTCCCCGGCGCGTGGCTCGCGCTGACCACCACGAACCTGCCGCTGGTGCTGCTGCCGGTCGCGGCGGCGCTGCGCGCGGCCGACCCGGCGCTGGAGGAGGTGTCCCGCTCGCTCGGCCACGGCCCGTGGCAGACCTTCGCGCGGGTGACACTGCCCCGCGTGTGGCCCTCGGCGGTGGCGGGCGGGCTGCTGGTGGCGCTCTACGTCCTGCACGACTTCGGCGCGGTGTCGCTGCTGCGCTACGAGACCTTCACCCTGGGCATCCAGACCTCCTACTCGGGCAGCTTCGACCGGACGCCCGCCGCCGTGATCGGCGTGGTGCTGGTGGTGCTGGCGATCCTGTTGGCGTTGGCCGAGGCCCGAATGCGCGGCAACTCCGCGGCGCGGCTCGGCGCGGGTGTGCCCCGGCGGGCCGAACCGGTGCGGCTGCGGGCCGCGCGCCCGCCCGTGCTGCTCGGCCTCGCCGCCATCGTGGCCGTCTCCCTCGGCGTGCCGGTGGCCGCGCTGGTGCGGTGGCTCGGCGTCGGGCGCACCGAGTTCGACCCGGCCGCGCTCGCGCAGACCGCGGCGACCACCGTGCAGTTCGCCGCGCTGGGCGCGCTGGCCACCGTGGTGCTGGCCGTGCCCGTGGGGTTCCTCGCCGCGCGGCGGTCGACACCCGCGGTGCGGGCGGTGGAGCTGGCGGCGTACGCCGGGCACGCGCTGCCGGGCATCACGGTGGCGCTGGCGCTGGTGTTCTTCGGCGTGCGGTTCGCCCAACCGTGGTATCAGCAGACGCCGCTGCTGGTGCTCGGCTACGCGGCGCTGTTCCTGCCGATCGCGATCAGTGCCGTGCGCACCGCGATCGCCGCGGCGCCCGCCGCCGTGGAGGACGTGGCCAGGTCGCTGGGCCGGGGACGCGCGCGGGTGTTCGGCACGGTGACGCTGCCGCTGGCGGCGCCGGGCGTCGCGGCCGGGGCGGCGCTGGTGTTCCTGACCTGCGCGAAGGAGTTGCCCGCGACCCTGCTGCTGCGGCCGACCGGCGCGGACACGCTGGCGACCGCGCTGTGGACCAAGACCGGCGTGTCGGCGTTCGCGGAGGCGGCCCCGTACGCGGCGCTGCTGGTGCTGGTGTCGGCGGTGCCCGCGGTCCTGCTGGAGATGTCGGTGTTCCGCTCGGGCCGCGACGTGGCCGTACTCGATTCGGCGACCAGAGGAGCGAGCACGTGACCGAGCTGACGATCACCGCGGTGACGGCCGGGTACGGGAGCACCCGGGTGCTGCGCGGGGTGGATCTGACCGTGCCGTCAGGCTCGCTCGCGGCGGTGCTCGGCCCGTCCGGGTGCGGCAAGACCACCCTGCTGCGCGTGGTGGCCGGGTTCCTGCGGCCCGACGGCGGCGAGGTCCGGCTCGGCGGCCGGACGGTCGCCTGCCCCGGCACGCACGTTCCGCCGGAGCGCAGGCGCGCGGCGGTGGTGCCGCAGGAGGGGGCGCTGTTCCCGCACCTGTCGGTGGCGGGCAACGTGGGCTACGGCCTGCCGCGGGCGCGGCGCGCGGACCGGGTGTCGGAGCTGCTGGAGCTGGTCGGCCTCGCGGGCTACGAGCGCCGCAAGCCCGCGGAGTTGTCCGGCGGCCAGCAGCAGCGGGTCGCGCTGGCCCGCGCGCTGGCGCCGAGACCGGATCTGGTGCTGTTGGACGAGCCGTTCTCCGCGCTGGACGCCGGCCTGCGGTCGGACCTGCGCGCCGACGTCCGCCGCGTGCTGCGCGCGGCCGGGACGACGGCGCTGCTGGTCACCCACGACCAGGACGAGGCGCTGTCGGTCGCCGACGTGGTCGCGGTGATGCGCGACGGCGTCGTCGTGCAGGCGGGTGGGCCGGAGGAGGTCTACCAGCGGCCGGTGGACATGGCGGTGGCGACCTTCGTCGGCGAGGCGGTGCTGCTGCCCGCGGTCGCGTCGGGCTCGACGGCGACCTCCGCGCTCGGCCCGGTGCCGCTCGCCCGTCAGGCGACCGGGGTGGGCACGGTCCTGTTGCGCCCCGAGCAGCTCGCGCCGCTGGCGAACGGGCCGGGCGTCCCGGCGCGGGTGCTGCGCACGAGCTTCCACGGCCACGACGCGACAGTGACGCTGGCGACAGCCGAGGTGGAGGTGGTGGCCAGGGTGGCCGCTCCCCTGCTGGTCGGCGAGGGCGACGCGGTGTCGGTGTCGGTCTCGGGAGCGGGCCTGTTCTTCCCGGCGTGAGCTACATGTTGATCATGTGACCGGCCAGGCCGTGGATCGCCTCCTTGACGGCCTCGCTCAGCGTCGGGTGGGCGTGCACGTTGCGCCCGACCTCGTGCACCGTCAGATCCCACTGCTGCGCCAGGGTCAGCTCCGGCAGCAGCTCCGTGACCTCGGGGCCGATGAGGTGCCCGCCCAGCAGCTCGCCGTACTTCTTGTCGCTGATGAGCTTGACGAAGCCCACCGGGTCGGCGAGGCCGTGCGCCTTCCCGTTGGCGGTGAACGGGAACTTGGCCACCTGGACGTCGTGACCCCGCTCGCGCGCCTGCGCCTCGGTGTAGCCGAAGCTCGCGATCTGCGGCTGGCAGAAGGTCGCGCGCGGGATCATCGCGTAGTCCAGCTCCATCGTCTCCACGTCCGCGATGGTCTCGGCCGCGACGATGCCCATCGCCTCGGCGGCGTGCGCGAGCATCAGCTTCGCGGTGACGTCGCCGATGGCGTAGAGGTGCGGGACCGAGGTGCGGCAGCGGCCGTCGACCGCGATGGCGCCGCGGTCGGTCAGGGCGACGCCGGTCTTGTCCAGGCCGTAGCCCTCGACGCGGGGCTGGAACCCGATGGCCTGCAGCACCTTGTCGGTCTCCAGGACCCGTTCCTGCCCGTTCTTGGCGACCGTGACCCGCACCTTCGGCCCGGACTCGTCGATGGACTCGACCCGGGTGCCGGTCAGGATCTCGATACCGAGCCGCTGGTAGCGGCGGGCCAGTTCCTTGGACACCTCCACGTCCTCCAGCGGGACGACGCGGTCGAGGAACTCCACGATGGTGACCTTGACGCCGTAGTTGTGCAGCACATAGGCGAACTCGACGCCGATGGCGCCCGCGCCCGCGATGACGATGCTGTCGGGCAGGTCTTCGCTGAGGATCTGCTCCTCGTAGGTCACCACGCGGTCGGACAGCGTCGTGCCGGGGAGCAGCTTCGTCGTCGCGCCGGCCGCGATGACGGCGTTGGCGAAGGTCACCGTCTCCGTGCCGCCGTCGGTGAGCGCCACCTCGACGGTGTTGGGGTCGGTGAACGTGCCCCGGCCCTGGAACTGGGTGATGCCGTTCTTCTTCATCAGGTAGTGCACGCCCTTGACCCGGCCGTCGGCGACCGTGCGGCTGCGCCGGAACGCGGCGCCGTAGTCGACGCTGATCTTGCCCTCGACCCGGATGCCGAAGGTCTCGGCCTCGTGCTGCACGAGGTGGGCGAGCTCGGCGTTGCGCAGCAGCGCCTTGGACGGGATGCAGCCGACGTTGAGGCAGACGCCGCCCCAGTAGCGCTCCTCGATGATCGCGGTCGTCAGCCCCAACTGGGCGGCCCGGATCGCGGCGACATACCCGCCCGGTCCCGCGCCCAAGACCACAACGTCGAAATGTGTGCTCATGCCGCCCACCATATTGCCCTCGGCGGCAGACTGGGCGAGTGCCGCGTCCCCTGCTCTACGGACTGGCCGGTGTGCTCACCTTGGTCACACTGGTGCTCACGCTCGCGTATCTGTTCCAGCGCAAGCTGATCTACCTGCCCACGGACGGCCCGCTCCCCCACGCCGCCGACCTGCTGCCCGGCGCCCGCGAAGTGACCTTCGCCACCGCCGACGGCCTGCGGCTGGCGGCCTGGTTCGTGCCCGGACCCGGCGCGACCGTGCTGGTGCTGGCGGGCAACGCGGGAAACCGGGCCGACCGCGCGCCGCTGGCCGCCGCGCTGCGCGCCCGGGGACTGGCCGTGCTGCTGGTCGACTACCGCGGATACGGCGGCAATCCCGGCGACCCGACCGAGGAGGGCCTCGCACTCGACGCCCGCGCGGCCCGGGCCCACCTGATCGACCACGAGGGCGTCCGCCCCGACCGGCTCGTCTACTACGGCGAGAGCCTGGGCGCCGCCGTCGCCGCGCGGCTCGCGGCCGAGCACCCGCCCGCGGGCCTGGTGCTGCGCTCACCGTTCGTCGACCTGCCCTCGGCGGCAGCGGTGCACTACCCGGTGCTGCCCGTGCGGGCCCTGCTCAAGGACACGTTCCCGGTCGCGGACACCGTGCGCCGCGTGCGGGTGCCGACAGCGGTGGTCTACGGGACGGCGGACGAAGTGGTGCCGCCCGACCAGAGCCAGGCCGTGGCCGACGCGGCGGCGGGCCCGGTGACCAGGGTCGCGGTCGCGGGCGCGGACCACAACGACCGCGTCCTGCTGGACGGCCCGGACCTGATCGACGCTGTCGCGGCACTGGCCCGCTGAGCCTGTCTCACCCGCGAAGCATGGGCCTGGCCGGCGGGTTCGTGGCGTCCGCCGCGCGGCTGAGCCGGATGTCGGCAGGCTCGGACAGGGCCGCCAGGACCGCCCGCACCACGGCCGGGTCGCCCAGATCCGGGTCCACCCCCCGCGCCACGCGCGTCATGGGGATCCCGGTCGGGGGGGGGCCCGGGGCCCCGGCGCCCCCGCGCGGGGGGCGCACGGGCGCCCGGGGCCCCGCCCCCCCCCCGCCGGGCCCCCGCCCCCCCGCGCCCGCCCCCCCCC
>NZ_JBQTHF010000102.1:0-19509 GCF_052390155.1 Actinokineospora sp.
ATGAACGCCCGAATCTCCTCGCGACCCTTCTTGTACACATCACCGGGCAGAATCAGCGTTCCGTCGACAGTGAAGGCGTTCGCCACACCCTCCGCGTCGTTCTCCGCCCACGCCGCCACCAACCGCAGCGGCACACCCAACGCCTCCTTCTCCTGGTCGCTGGTGAACTTGCCGTAGTAGGCGTCCAAACGGGACTGAGCGTCGACAGACACGGGCGTCTCCCTGTTGTTCGATGGGTCAGGCCGATAACCATGGTCACCTCGGACGCACCCGGGCCGCATCTCCTGGCGTGCCGGGTCTGCGCATTCGGGAAGAAGCGCCGCCGTGGCCCGGATGTGACGATCTAGCCATGTATGGCGACGACTTCTCCGAGAGCTACGTTTCCTACTACGAGGGCCGCGGGAAGGACTACGGCGCCGAGGCCGAGGACGTGGCCAAGCTGATCCGCGACCGCAAGCCGGACGCGGCCTCGCTCCTCGACGTCGCGGCGGGCACCGGAGCGCACCTGCGGCGGTTCGGCGAACTGTTCGACCACGTCGAGGGCGTCGAACTGTCCGAGAGCATGGTCGCGTTCGGCCGCGCCCGCTACCCGGACCTGGTCCAGCACCAGGGCGACATGCGCTCGTTCGCCATCGACGGCCGCTTCGACTCGGTCACCTGCATGTTCAGCTCCATCGGGCATGTCGGCACGGTCGATGACCTCGACGCGACGCTGGCGTGCTTCGCGGCGCACCTGAACCCCGGCGGGGTCGTGGTGGTGGAACCGTGGTGGTTCCCCGAGAACTTCCTCGACGGCTACGTCGCGGGCGGCGTGGTCACCACCCCCGACGGCCGCACCATCGCGCGCGTCTCGCACTCGTCGCGCGAGGGCGACCAGACCAAGATCACCGTCCACTTCGTCATCGCCGACGCGGAGCGGGGACTGCGGCACGTGACCGAGGTCGGCCTGCTCACCCTGTTCACCCAGGAGCAGTACGAGGCCGCGTTCCGCAAGGCGGGCATCGCGGTCGAGCATCTCGACGGCGGCCCGCTGGGCCGCGGCCTGTTCCTCGGAATCCGCGAGTAGGTTTCCCGACACACCGATATGTCCCCTTAGGATAGTCCTAAGGGGACATATCGGTGTGGTCAGAGCGGGACGTTGCCGTGTTTGCGGCGCGGCCCCGGCTTGCGCTTGGTGCGCAGCATCGCCAGGCCGCGGGCGACCGCGGCGCGGGTGTGCGCGGGGTCGATCACATCGTCGACCAGACCGCGCTCGGCGGCGTAGTACGGGTGAGTAAGTTGCTCGACGTACTCGGCGAGCAGCTCGGCGCGCAACCCCGCCGGGTCGGCGGCGGCGGCCAACTCCTTGCGGTACAACACGTTCACCGCGCCCTCGGCACCCATCACGGCGATCTCGTTGGTGGGCCACGCCAGCGAGAGGTCGGCGCCGATCGAGCGGGAGTCCATCACGATGTACGCCCCGCCGTACGCCTTGCGCAGGATCACCTGCACCCGCGGCACGCTCGCCTCGCAGTAGGCGTAGAGGAGTTTCGCGCCGTGGCGAATGATGCCCGCGTACTCCTGGGCGGTGCCGGGCAGGAAGCCGGGCACGTCGACCAGGGTGACCAGTGGGATGCCGAACGCGTCGCAGAACCGGACGAACCTGGCGGCCTTCTGCGCCGCCGCGGCGTCGAGCACGCCTGCGAGCACCAGCGGCTGGTTGCCGACCACCCCGACGACCTCGCCGTCGACGCGGCCCAGCGCGCAGAGCACGTTGCGCGCCCAGTTCTCGTGGACCTCCAGATACTCCCCGTCGTCCACCAGTTCGGCGACGACCAGCCCGATGTCGTAGGGCCGGTTCGGCTCCACCGGGACGATCTCGGCCAGCCGCGGCCGCTCGTCGCGGCTCGCGCCGCGCGGCGGTCCGGCGGGCGGAGGCTCCAGATTGTTCGACGGCAGCAGGGAAAGCAGGTAGCGCACGTCCTGTAGGCAGCTCTCCTCGTCGTCGTGGACGAAGCTCGCCACGCCCGAGCGGCTGCCGTGCACGTCCGCGCCGCCGAGTTCGGCGTGCCCGACCCGCTCGCCGGTCACCGCGGCGACCACGTCCGGGCCGGTCAGGTACATGTTCGCGGTGTCGCGGACCATGAAGGTGAAGTCCGCCAAGGCGGGCGAGTACGCCGCGCCGCCCGCGCACGGCCCGAGGACCACGCTGATCTGCGGGATGACGCCGGACGCGTCGACCTGGCGGCGGAAGATGCCGCCGTAGCCGTCGAGGGCGGGCACGCCCTCCTGGATGCGCGCTCCCCCGCTGTCGTTCAGGCCGATGATCGGCGCGCCCGCCGCGACGGCGAGGTCCATCACCTTGTGGATCTTCGCGGCGTGCGCGGCGCCGAGCGAGCCGCCGGAGATGGTGAAGTCCTGCGCGTAGACGAACACGCGGCGCCCGTCGACGGTGCCGGAGCCCGCGACCACCCCGTCGGTGTGCGGGCGACGTTCGTCGACCCGCCCGCGCGCCTGGTGGCGGCGGAACATCTCGATCTCGGTGAACGAGTCCGGGTCGAGCAGCAGCGCCAGCCGCTCCCGCGCGGTGTGCTTTCCCTGTGCCCGCAACCGGTCCACCGCCTCGGGGCTGCCCGCGACGATGGCGGCGGACAGCGCGTCGCGCTCGGCGCGCAGCCGGTGCATCGTCCGCGCGGGCGGGTCCGGCGGCGGGTCCGCGGGCTTGACCTGGCTCAGGTGGCGGCCCTGGCCGGGCTCCGGCGGGTCAACGGGGACGAACTCGAAGCCTGCCGCGCTCATCGCGCCGTCCGCACACACATGGCTCGTCCCCGTCCCCTCCGCAGGCCCGCCCGGCCTAGTCCGCGAACTGGCCGGGCGCGCGGCCCTCGCCCGCGGGGCCGCGGTACGCCTGGGCGATCTCCAGCCACTGCTCGGCGTCGGGCCCGGTGGCCACCAGCGCGAGGTCCGCGGCGTTGCGGCGCCGGGTGACCAGCAGGCAGAAGTCCACGGCGGGGCCGGTGATCCGCTGGGCGGCGTCGGCCGGGCCGAACTCCCAGACCACGCCGGACGGGCCGGTCAGCTCGAAGCGGAACTCCACCTCGGGCGTGGCCAGACCGCGGGCGAGGTAGCCGAAGTCCCACGTGCGGACGGCGAACCCGACCAGGTAGCCGAGCCGGTCCGTCCACTCGCGACGGACGCCGAGGGTGTCGGCGATGTCCTGGCCGTGGCCGAACAGCTCCATCATCCCGGCGCAGGCGAGGACCGCGGGCGGCAGCGGACGCACCAGCCAGGGCACCACGTCGGTGGCGGGCACGGCGGCCAGCGCCTTGATCGCGCCGTCGCGCTCGGCCCGCCACCGGGTGAGCAGCACCTCCGGCGGGTCGGACAGGAACCCGGCCAGCGCGGCGTCGACGTTGGCGGAGAAGTCCGGGCTGAGCTTGGCGGCCAGCGCGACGAAGCCCTCCGGGTCGGCCGCGGCGAGCCCGGCCATCCGAAACGTCGCGGCCAGGTGGGCGATCTGGTGGGCGATCGTCCACCCGGGTGCGGGCGTCGGCTGCGTCCACTGGTCGGCGTCGAGCCCGGCGACCAGCGCGTCGATCTCGGCGCCGTCGGCGGTCAGTGCGGCGATCACGGCCTGCAGATCGGACACGGGACTGTCCTTTCAAGAGCAAAGCGGGCAGAAGATTCTGTTGCGTCAAGGGTTCCGCACCGCGGCGCGCTGGGTCGCCTCCCTGCGTGCGGAAAGTGGCCTAGGTCGTGTCCCGTGGATCATGGTGGTGGGCTTCGTGGTCCGGGTGGTTCCTGGCAAGGCGCCGCGACGTCTCTCGTACCGGGTTGTACTCGGGCGTTGCGGCAACGCAGCCAGGGGCCATCCGGGCGCGAATAGCGCCGCCATGATCCACGGGACACGGCCTATGCGCTGCGGGCCTGCGGCACGGCCTCGTGGAAGCCGCCGCCGAAGAACAGCAGCGGCGCGCCGTCGCGGCCGCGGTCGGCCGCCAGCACCTTGCCGAGGAAGATCGAGTGGTCGCCGCCGTCGTAGTCCTCGACCAGCTCGCATTCCAGCCACGCCAAGGCACCCGAGAGCAGCGGGGCACCCGTGTGCCGCCCGGGCACCCAGTCGACCGCGTCGAACTGGGCCGCGCCGGTCGGCCGTTTCTTGTCGGCGAAGTACCGGGCCAGCGCCTGCTGGCCCGCACCCAGGATGGACACCCCGAACCCGCGCGTGGCAAGGACTTCCGGGTGCAGCCGCGCGGTCCGGGCCACACAGCACAGCACCATCGGCGGTTCGAGGGACACCGAGGTGAACGCGTTGGCGGTCATCGCGTGCCCGTGCTCACCGGCGGTGGTGAGCACGGTGATCCCGGTCGCGAACCGCGCCATCACCTCGCGCAGCGACGTCGGAGTGGGGCTCTCCGGCTCGCCTGCGGCCGCGAGTCGCGCGGGTCGCCCGTTGTTCGCCATGGAAGTTCCTCCTGGTCTACGCGACATCCGCGAGCAGGGCCTTGGTCGAGATCCCGGCGCCCGCGTACGGGATGAGCGCCTTGCGCAGCTCCAGCGGAACCCGCGACGGGATCGTGGCCGTGTTCGGCCCGCGCATGCACGCGATCCGCTGCACGCCGCGCGCCACCAACAGTTCCTCCTCGCCCAGCCGCACGTAGTCGAAGCTGAACTGGATCTGGGTCTGGGTGAGCTCGTCGAGCCGCATCCGCACCGACAGCTCGTCGAACGCGGTGATCTCGGCGTAGAACTCGCACTCGGCCTTGAGAGTGAACAGCTTCAGGTCGTCGCGCAGTTCGAGCAACACCTCGGGCGCCTTCTCCTTGAGGAACATCTCGCGGCAGCGCCCCTGCCAGCGCAGGTAGTTCACGTAGTAGACGTTGCCGACGAGGTTGGTTTCCTCGAATCCGACGGTGTGCCGGATCTCGTAGTAGTTGGCCATCAGGGTTCCTCTCCGAACAGGACTGCGAAGACCACCGGGTCCGGCCGCTCGTTGATCGTGGTCACCCAGGTCGCGATCTTGGCGTCGCCCGCGGACAGCACGACCCAGCCGTCGGGGTGGACCCGGTCGAGGGTGAGGGCCTGCGTTGTCGCGCCGGTCTTGCGCAGGCACTCCAGCGCGCCCCAGATCCTGGTGCCCGCCACCGCCGCGCTGTCGCCGGTCTCGGCCATCAGCAGGGTGCGCAGGGCGAACGGCCGGCCGCCGAGCAGTCCCTCCCAGTCCGCCTCGCCGCGTTCGACGGCGGCCTCGATGTCGCAGCCGAGCCGCCCGGCGCCCGCCACGACCAGGGTGAGCCCTGTGCCGTGGGACGCGGACACCGTCACGCCGTCCGCCTCGGGCTTGCCGTCTGGCCGGTAGCGCAGCCCCGCGGCGCGCCCGAGCGCCCGGCTCGCGGCGAGTTCGGTCTGCGTCCGCCGGTCGACCTCGCCCGCCACCGGGTCCGGCTCGACGACGACCGCGCGGCTGCCGCCGAGCACGCGCTCCAGCGACCGCTCCAGGTAGGAGCCGAGCAGCGGGGGCACCCACGGCCCGGCACCGTTGCGGCTGCGCACGGCCCGCAGGGTCAGGCCCTCCCAGCGCTCCACCACGGCGCCGGACGGGTCGAGCACGTCCACGTCGTAGGTGTAGCTGTCGCCGTCCTGGAACCGCTCGCGGGCGTCCATGACCACGTACTCGGTGTCCTGGTCGGCCCGCGGCGACAGGTAGAGTCGCTCGACGCCTTGCGGCAGCAGGGTTCCGTCCGGGACACAGGCCTGGATGGCGTGCATCACCGCGTCCCGCGTGCCCGGGTCGGCCAGGAGTTGTTCCTGCGGAAGGTAAGCGGCGAACCATGGCGCCTGCGAGCTGGTGCCCAGCTCCGCGACGGCGTGCCGCGCGCTGGTCTTGCGATACGCGAGGACCCGTTGGAACCGCTTGCCCTGGAACAGGACCCCGCCGTACAGCTCGGTGGTCGGGTCGACCGGCACCGCGGGCAGCACGGGCCCGTCGGCCGACCGCGTCGCGGGGATGTCGGGCCGCGGGAACCGCAGGGTGGCCCGGAAGTGGTCCGCGCCGAACGCGGTCTCCTCGCTGCGCAACACCACGTCCACGGTCTCGGCATCCTTCACCAGCGCCGCCAGCCGGATCGCGGTGGACCCGCCGGGCCGCACCACGATCGGGCGCAGGAACTCGACGCCCTCCAGCAGCGGCGCGCCCCGGTGTCCGCTCGCGGCGACGGCGACCTGGGTCATCGCCTCCATGCCGATCACGGCGGGGAACAGCAGGTCGCCCTCCAGCAGGTGGTCATCGAGGTAGGGGTCGCTGCCCGCGGACAGCGACGCCTCGGTGACCAGTTCGACGCCCGGGTAGTGCACCACGACCTGCTCCACGAACCGGGTCAGCGGCAACTCCTCGTGCGCCAGGGTCAGCGTGGGCAGACTCGCCGCGCGGCCGGAGACCACCAGCACCGGGCCCGCCGACGGGTCGGCGAGGGCTTGGCGCAGCACGGCGATGCCGTTCTCGGTGGAGATCGGCGTGATGCCGTCGCGCATGAGCGCCTCGATCACGCCGAGCTTCTCGCCCATGCCCGCGCCCGACCACACCGACCACTCCAGCGCCAACGCGCGGGCGCCGGGGTGTTCCTCCTGGAACCGCACGGTCAGCTCGGACATCCAGTCGTTCGCGGTGGCGTAGTGCGCCTCGCCGCGCAGACCGGCCCGGCCGATGATGCTGCCGAAGGTGACCAGCAGCTTGATCCGGTCCTGGTCCACCGCGTCGAGCACGGCCCGCAGGCCGGTGATCTTGGGTGCCAGGGTCAGCCGGAAGTGGTCCTCGTCCAGGTTGACCAGGGCGACGGGCTCGTTGCAGCCCGCGCCGTGCAGCACGGCGGTGACCGGGCCGAGGTCGGCCTCCAGCTTGGTCACGGCCGCCGCGACCAGCTCGGCGGAGATCACGTCGGCGCGCTCGTACCGGAAACGCACCCCGGCGGCCCGCATCCGGGCCAGGTTGGCGGCGAGTTCCGCGTCGTCGGCGGGGTCGGCGCGGCCGAGCAGCGCGAGCTTGGCCCCGGAGTCCGTGGCCATGGCCAGCGCGCACTCCGCGGTGATGCCCTTGCCGCCGCCGGTCACCAGCAGCACGTCCGAGCTGTCGAGCGGCGTTTCGGTCACCGGACCGGCGGGCGGGGTGATCGCCCGCAGTACCGGCGCGGTCCGGGTGCCGTCCGCGTCGTAGCGGACCTCGGCGTACGAGCTGGTGGCCGCGACCTCCGCGACGACCCTGCCCACCGCCTCGGCGATCGCGTCCGGGTGCCGCGGGGCCGCGTCCGGCAGACCCACCACCGTGGTGGGTACGGCAGGCGCCTCCAGGTGCAGCGTCCTGGCCAGGCCCGAGGCGCCGAGGCGATGCTGGACCACGACGAACCGGGTGCCCGCGGCGATCGCGGCCTTTCCGGCCGCCAGGAACAGATCCACGTGCGCCTCGCCGTCGTCGGGCAGGCAGAGCGCCACGCCCGCGCCGACGCCCGCCGTGGCGAGCGCGCCGCGCAGCGGATCGGCCAGCGGGTGCCCGGCGGGCGCGAACACCGACCACACCCCCGCGGTGCCGGTGGCGACATCGGCCGGACGGCGCGCAGGGAGGTAGTCGACCGAGAACGGCCGCACCCAGGCCGCCACACCGGCCGCCTCGCCCGCCCCGCCGTCGCCGTCGTTCGCGGTGTCGGCGAGCTGGTCGATCAGGTCGGCGAGTTCGCCGAGGGACACGGTGGCGAAGTTCGTCGTCGCGGCCAGCGACGGGCGCCCGAGTTCGCGGGTGACGTCGTTGATGATCTGGCCGACGGCGATCGAGCTGAGGTGCAGGTCGTCGAGTGGGTGGGTGTCGGCGCTGATGGTGTCCAGCGGCAGCTCGACCCGCTCGGCGGCCAGCTTGCGCAGCAGTTCCAAAGTGGACTGTGCCTCGGTGCCTGCCTCGGCGGTCGCCGCGGGCGCCTCCTCGGTCGCCTCGTCGGTCCCGATGGGGGCAGCCAGCGTGGCATCGAGGGCGGGCGCGGCCTCGCACGGGCTGGCGAGGAACGTCATCTCACCGTCGAGCGCGAGCGGCCGGACCAGCCGGTCGGCGAACAGCGCGGCGGCGTCGACCGGCGCGCCGACGGCGAACGCGGCGGCCACCGCGGTGAGCAGCGGCGACAGCGACGCGCTGTCGGTGTCGATCGCCAGCACCGGGGCGTCCGGCGCGATCTGGGCGAGCAGGCCGGTGAGCACGCGCCCGGGACCGACCTCCAGCACCAGGTCCGCGCCGTCGACCGCCTTGGTCGCCGCTTCGGCGAACCGCACCGGCCGCACCACCTGCTCGCGCAGCAGCTCACGCAGGTCGGTCTTCGGGTCGAGCAGGTCGCCGGTGACCGTGGAGGCGACGCGGCGGGTCGGCTGCCAGAAGCTCAGCCCGGCCAGCCGCTCGGCCATCGCGTCGGACGCGGGCTTCACCAGCGGCGAGTGGAACGCGTGCGACACGCTGATCTTGGTCACCGTGATGCCCTCGGCGGTTGCCTTGGCGCACACCGCTTCCACGGCGCCGATCGACCCGGAGATCACTGTCTGGTGTGGACCGTTGAAGCCCGCGATGACCACGCCCGCGCCGTTGATCAGCGCCTTGGCGCGCTCGGGGTCGGCCTGCAATCCGGCCATCGTGCCGCCGCCGCGGCTCGCCTCGGCCATGACCTGGCCGCGCACGGCGGCCAGCTCCTGGAGCTGCCTGCCGCCCATGGCACCCGCCCAGGCGAGCGCGGTCAGCTCGCCGAGGCTGTGCCCGACCGCGATGTCCGCGTCGATGCCCAGGTGGTGCAGCACGCGCAGACCGGCGAGCGAGCCCGCGACGATCCGCGGCTGCGCCACCTCGGTCGCGACGTGGTCACCCGCGGGCAGCTTCGCCTTGCAGAACGCCTGGTCTGCCATGGCGAACCGGCGTCGGCTCGATCCGACGCTCGCCCGGCCGGACCCCTGGCCGGGGAACAGGAACGCGAGCCGCGCGGGCGTCGTGCGCTGGTCGAGGAAGACGCCGTCGGCCGCGGCGAACAGGCTGGTCTCGCCCTCGTCGATGGCAGTGAGCAGCCGGGTGAGCTTGCGCTCGGCGTCCTCGGGGGACGCGACCACGACCGCGGCGCGCACCGGCTGCCCGGACAGCTCCGCGGCGAGGGCTCCCGCGAGGTCGACCAGCTCGGCGAACGCCAGTTTCCGCACCAGCGTCGCGAGGTGCGCCACCCGCTCGCGCAGGTCGGCCGTGTCCGGGGCGTCGAGCAGCAGCAGTTCGACGTCCTGGCGGCTGGAGACCAGCGCCTCGGTGCCCGCGGGCAACTCGGCGAGACGCGCCGCACCCGATGCCTGCTCGATCGCGATGTGGGTGTTGATGCCGCCGAAGCCCATGGCCGACACACCCGCGCGAACGGGCTGGTCGACGGGCCACAGCTCGGCCTGGCGCGGCACGTACATCGCCGCGGTGTCCTCCTGCAGCAACGGATGCGGCACGCGCTGGCCGGTGCCGGGCGGGATCACCTGGTGGTGCACGGCCAGCGTCGCCTTGATCAGCCCGGCGATGCCCGCGGCCGCCTTGGTGTGGCCCATGTTGGCCTTGATGGTGCTCAGCGCGGCGGGCCGGGCGGTGGCGTCGGCGTCGCGGCGCGCGGTCGACAGCGCCTCGATCTCCGTCGCGTCGCCGACTGCCGTGCCCGTGCCGTGGCCCTCGAAGTAGGACACGGTCTGCACGCCGTAGCCTGCCCGCTCGTAGGCGCGGGTCAGGGCCAGCCGGTGGCCGCTCGCGGCGGGGCGCGTGATGCCGCCCTTGCCGTCGGAGGACACGCCCCAGCCGGTGACGCAGGCGTAGACGCGGCAGCCGTGCGCGATGGCGTCGCGCTCGCGCATCAGCACGACCATGCCCGAGCCCTCGCCCGGCCAGAAGCCGTTGGAGTCCTTGTCGTAGACCTTCATCTCACCGGTGGCCAGCGCGCCGGTCTTGGCGAAGCCGATGACCTCGAACGGGTCGATCGACAGGTCGACCCCGCCCGCGATGGCGACGTCGATGTCCCGGTCGACCAGGGCCTTGGCCGAGGTCACGATGGACAACAGCGAGGACGAGCACGCGCCGTCGACGGTGTAGCCGCCGCCGCCGAGGTCGAAGTGGTTGCAGATACGGCCCGCGATGGTGTTGGCCAGCCCGCCCGCGAGGGTGTCCTCGTCGAACGCCGGGAACGGCGCCTTGTACTCGGTTTCCAGTTCCTGCAGGAAAGCGCCGGTGTCCTCTTCGGACCAACCCTTCGCCGCGAGGGTCGCCGCGACCGTGCGCCGCACGTAGGGCCAGCGCACCCGCATGATGTTGGCGCGGGAGAACTCGCCGGTCAGGCTGTTGCCGAGGACCACTCCGGTGGCCTGCTTGGGCAGTCCGTCGCCGTCGGGGAAGCCCGCGTCGGCGAGGGCCTGGGCCGCCACGTCGAGGGCGAGCCAGTGGGTCATGTCGGTCGAGCGGAACGTGCGGCCGCCGACCTTGTACTTGACCCGGTCGAACTCGAAGTCGCGCAGCACCGCGGCCTTGGCCGAGTAGAAGCGGTCCGGCGCCTTCGGGTCGGGCGAGTAGTAGTCGGCGTGATTCATCCGCTCGTCCGGGAGCCGCCGGAACGCGCGACGGCCGGACAGCACGTTCTCCCAGAGCTCCATTGGGGAACTCGCATCGGGATAACGAAGGCCGATACCGACGATCGCGATCCGCTCACTGCTCATACCTTCACCGCCTTTGGACCGACTGACCACTGTCCGTGCCTACCGAGGTGCGCCTGCGGCCGACCCATGACGAAAGTCCCATCATTTCCGGTTTCGGACCTGATGAGGACGATTCGATATTCGGCGCGAACCTGGTGGCCGACAATTTCTGTAGTCCGCGCTTGGCCCAGCGTGCAGCAGCGCCCCGCGCAGTGTCTTCTTCCAGCGTGCGGATAACCGCGACACCCACCCTGACCAGCACGTTCTTCGAGTCTGGGATACGTCTCTCCGAGCGTGCGTTTTCGGTTGCGCAACCAATTAGCCGCCCCTTGTTGAGTTATTATCGGCCGCCGCGCCGACATCGCACGAATTAGGTGGTTTTCGTCCGACAACTGCGCAATCTCGAAGTCCGCGCCCGGCAATACGGGAGATGCGCGCCGGAATCGACTCCAAGACCATGGTTGAGAAAGAGAGCGGGGTGACCTATGCCGACATTTCTCGGCGCGCTGCGCAGGCTCGCGCTGACACCGAAACTCACCGATGTGACCTTCCGGGTGCGCGGTTTTCCGGGCGCGCGATCGAGTGCCGCCGCGACCCTGGAGGCCATCCCGCAGGCGGTGATCTGCGGCTTCGAATGGGGCATCGAGGCGCGCGACCTGTGGGAGACCGAGCGCAGGCTCGCCCTGGTCGAACCGGAGCAGCGCGGCTTCGCCTACGAGGGCGCCGCCATGGCCGCCACCGTGCGCGACGCGATGCGCGCCGGCGTGGGCACCCGGGCCCGCGACCTGCTGCTGGGCCCCGGGCACCCGCACATCTTCCTCACCTACATCGGCATCGGCTTCGCCCTCGCGCGGCTGCCCCGGGTGCTGTGGAAAAAGGCCGTCCCCGACCTGACGGGCTCGCCGTTCCACCCGACGATGAGCTGGCTCGCCGTCGACGGCTACGGCTTCGACAAGGCGTACTTCCACACCAAGCGCTGGGTGGACGAGCAGTACGTGCCGCCCGCCTACCCGTGGGAGGGCGTGCCGGAGTACTTCCCGCGCGCCGTCGACCAGGGCATCGGCCGCGCGCTGTGGTTCATCCACGGCGCCGACCCGGCCGGGGTGGCCGCCGCCGTCGGGCGGTTCGCCGAGCACCGGCGGGCGGACCTGTGGAGCGGGGTGGGGCTCGCGGCGACGTTCGCGGGCGGCTGCCCGGAGCCCGGCCTGGCCACGCTGCGCGCGGCGGCGGGCGAGTACTGGTCGGAACTGGCGCTGGGCGTGGTGTTCGCGATCAAGGCCCGCACCTACGCCGAGTTCGTGCCCGCGCACTCCGCGCTCGCCGCCCGGACCTTGGCCGACCTGTCGGTCGAGGCCGCCGTCGAGATCGCCGACAGCACCGCCGTGCACACCAACGGCTCCACCGCGGAGCCCGCGTACGAGCTGTGGCGGGCGCGGATTCGCGCGGCCGTCACCTTGGCCGCGACCACGCAACCGTCCGCCGATCGAGTCCACCCGTAAGGGAGAGAATCGCCTTGGGTACTGCCTGGCGTGCGCTCCGGCGCCGCATTCTGACGCCGAACGTCTCGGCCACGTCCCTGGACGTGCGCGGTTTCCACAAGAAGAATCCCGCCGCCCAGGAGTTACTGGAGACCGTCGGCAAGAAATTCCTCGAAGGCTATGCCTACGCGGCCGAGGCGCGCACCAGCGCCGACGCCGAGGCCCGGCTGGAGACCATCGAGACGCGCTTTCGCGGGTTCGCCTACGAGGGCGCCGGGATGGGCTACGCGATCCGCGACGGGCTGCCGCTGGGCGGGTCCCGGCACGCCGCGGACTTCCTGACCGGCCGCGGCGACAAGCACATCTACATGGTCTACGTCGGCATCGGCTGGGCGATGGGCAGACTGCCCCGGTTCGCCTGGCCCAAGGCCGACACGCTGGACCCGCTGCTGCGCTGGCTGGTGCTCGACGGCTTCGGCTTCCACCAGGCGTACTTCAAGACCCGCCGCTACGTTCACGAGCAGTACATGGACCCGCGCTTCCCTTGGCCCGCGGGCGAATCCGCGTACGCGAACCGGGCGATCGACCAGGGCATCGGGCGCGCGATGTGGTTCGTCAACGGCACCGACGGCAACCGGGTCGCCGACATGATCGAGGGCTTCCCCGAGCACCGGCGCGCGGACCTCTACGGCGGCGCGGGCCTCGCGGCGTCGTACGCGGGCGGCGCGGACGAGGCCGAGCTGATCGCCTTCCGCGACCGCGCGGGCCCCTACCGCGCGCTGGTGGCGCAGGGCAGTGCGTTCGCCGCCGAGGCGCGGGGCCGCGCCGGGCTGGTCATCCCGCACACCGAACTGGCCACCCAGGTCTTCTGCGGCTTGACCCCCGAGCAGGCCGCCCAGGTCACCCACGACGTCCGTCGCGACCTACCCGCCGACGGCGACCTGCCCGCCTACGAGGTCTGGCGGCAGCGCATTGCCCACCAATTCGCTCCCTTGGGAGGTGTTAGTCGATGACCACCACCGTTGGCTGGCTGCGCAGGCAGCTACCCGGGATCCTGGCCCTGGTCCTGGTGGTGACCACGTTCCTGGTGGCCCGCCTGCCTTCGCCCTCCGCGGCGGACACGGCGTCCGCGGCGCAGGGCTACCGGTTCGCCGCCATGTCGGTCGCCATGCCGAGCGGGTTCCCGCAGCAGGAGATCCGCAAGGTGAACCAGGACTACAAGCACATCGACGCGTGGATCTCCTCGGTCGGCGCGGCCGTGGCGATGAACGACGTCGACGGCGACGGCCTGCCGAACGACCTGTGCATCACCGATCCCCGCATCGACCAGGTCGTGGTGACCCCGGCCCCGGGCAAGCGGGCGGACCGGTACACACCGTTCGCGCTCAACCCGGCGCCGCTGCCGATGAACGCGCAGATCGCGCCGATGGGCTGCCTGCCGGGCGACTTCAACGAGGACGGCCGGATCGACCTGCTGGTCTACTACTGGGGCCGCACACCGGTCCTGTTCCTGACCAAGGCCGACACCACGAAGCTGTCCGGTTCCTCGTTCGTGCCCACCGAACTGGTGCCCGGCAAGACCGGCGGAACCTACGACGGTCCTCAGTGGAACTCCAACGCGGTGTCCTACGACGACTTCGACGGCGACGGCCACTACGACATCCTCATCACCAACTACTTCCCGCACGGCCCGGTGCTCGACGACCGGGTCAGCGGCGGCGTGGAGATGAACGACTCGATGTCGGACGCGCAGAACGGCGGCGAGAACTACTTCTTCCTCTCCGACGGCGCCACCTCCGCAAGCACGCCGACCGCCACGTTCCGCAAGGTCGACGACGCGCTGCCGGTCGACGTGTCCAAGGGCTGGGAGTTGGGCGCGGCGGCCAACGACCTCGACGGCGACGGCCTGCCGGAGCTGTACCTGGCCAACGACTTCGGCCCGGACCGGCTACTGCACAACCAGTCCGCGCCGGGGAAGCTGAAGTTCGCGCTCATCGAGGACGTCCGCTCGCCGGTGATCCCGAAGTCCAAGCAGGTCGGCATCGACTCGTTCAAGGGCATGGGCGTCGACTTCGGCGACCTCAACGGCGACGGGCTCTACGACATGTTCGTCAGCAACATCACCACGTCGTGGGGCATCGAGGAGAGCAACCTGCACTTCCTCACCACGGCGAAGGACCAGGCCGACCTGCGCACCAAGCTGCTCGACGGCGACGCGCCGTTCGAGGATGTCAGCGGCACCGTGCAGACGGCGTGGTCGGGCTGGGGCTGGGACATCAAGACCGGCGACTTCGCCAACAGCGGTGAGCTGGCGATCGCGCAGGCCACCGGCTTCGTCCGCGGCGAGACCAACCGCTGGCCGCAGTTGCAGGAGTTGGCCACGGCCAACGACGGCATGCTGCGCAACCCGTACTTCTGGCCCAACGTCACCGCGGGCGACGACATCGGCGGCAGCCAGCGGCTGAAGTTCTACGCCAAGGGCGCCGACGGCGTCTACGTCGACATCGCGCCGCGGCTCGGCCTGGACGTGCCGGTGCCCACCCGCGGCATCGCCACCGGCGACGCCGACGGCGACGGCAGGCTCGACTTCGCGGTCGCGCGGCAGTGGGACCAGCCGGTGTTCTACCGCAACGAGTCCCCGAGCAAGAACGCCTTCCTGTCGCTGAACCTGACCCACGAGACGGCCGCGGGCACGAAGGGTTCCCCGGTCGTCGGCGCGCAGGTGACCGTCACCACGGCGGACGGGCGGCGCATCCTCGGCCGCGTCGACGGCGGCGGCGGCCATTCCGGCAAGCGCAGCAACGAGGTCCACATCGGACTGGGCGGCAACGTCGACGGACCGGTGCAGGTGCACATCCGCTGGCGGGACCGAAGTGGACAGTTGCGTGACCAAGACCTGCAGTTGACCCCGGGCACGCACGCGCTGCGGCTCGGCGCCCAGGCCAAGGAGAAGTGACATGGCTGACACACAGACGGCGAGCGTGCCGCGCCACGACCCCAAGGTCACCATGGCGCTGCGCAACTTCGCGATCTCGATCACGGTATTCAACATTCTCGGCTACGCCCTGCTCGGGTTCGAGCAGCCGTGGCTGTGGCCCATCGTCGCGGTGCTGACCGGCTACACCGTCGAACTGGGACTGGAGCGGGTCGGCGCGCACGTCGAGGGCCGCGACCCGCGCTACGCGGGCCGGGGTTTCCGCGGGTTGATGGAATTCCTCTATCCCGCGCACATCACCAGTCTCGCGATGAACATGCTGATCTACGTCAACGACCGGATCGAGGTGCTGATCTTCGGCGTGGTGCTGGCGGTCGGCGCGAAGTGGGTGCTGCGGGCGCCGGTTCGCGGCAAGATGCGGCACTTCATGAACCCGTCGAACTTCGGCATCGCGATGATCCTGCTGCTGTTCCCCTGGGGCAGCATCGCGCCGCCGTACCACTTCACCGAGCACGTCTCGGGCTGGGTGGACTGGCTGATCCCGGGCATCATCATCATCGGCGGCACCATGATCAACGGCAAGCTGACCGGCCGGATGTGGCTGATCGCGGGCTGGGTCGGGGTGTTCGCGCTGCAGTCGATCGTGCGTGGCTGGCTGTTCGACACCTCGATCCCGGCGGCGCTGGCGATGATGACGGGTGTCGCGTTCATCCTGTTCACCAACTACATGATCACCGACCCGGGTACGTCGCCGTCGAAGCCCGCGGCGCAGGTCGCCTTCGGCGGCGGCGTGGCGCTGGTCTACGGGGTGCTCATGGTGGCGCACGTCGCGTACGGCATCTTCCTGGCCACGGCGCTGGTGTGTCTGATCCGCGGCGGTTTCCACTGGACACTGCACTTCATCGCGAAGGCCCGCGCGCAGCAGGAGGCCAAGCCGGTGGAGATCGCGCCGACGGTCACCCTGGTGACCACCCCGGCGGAGTCGGCTGAGGCGGAGATCCCGGAGCGGCGGTCGGCATGACGGCCGCACCCGTCCGCCGAGTGCCGCCCGGCCCGCCGCGGCGGGCGACCTTCGGCCTGCTCAAGCAGTTGGCCACCGACCGGCTCACGCTGATGTCGTCGGCGCGGGACGACTACGGCGACGCGGTGAAGGTGTCCATCGGGCCCAAGACGATGTATATCTTCAACCACCCGGACCACGCCAAGCACGTCCTCGCGGACAACAGTGCCAACTACCACAAGGGAATCGGCTACGTGGAAGCGCGCCGAGCCCTCGGCGACGGCCTGCTGACCAGCGACGGCGAGCTGTGGAAGGAGCAGCGCAGGACGATCCAGCCCGTCTTCACCCACAAGCGCATCGCCGCGCAGGCCGATGTGGTCGTGGAGGAGGCCGTCAAGCTGGCCGCCCGGCTGCGCACCCGGGAGGGCGGGCCGCCCGTCGACGTGCTGGACGAGCTGACCGGGTTCACCCTCGGTGTGCTCGGCCGCACCCTGCTCGATGCCGACCTCGACGCGTTCGAGTCGGTCGGGCACTCGTTCGAAGCCGTGCAGGACCAGGCGATGTTCGAGATGGAGTCGATGGGCATGGTCCCGACGTGGCTGCCGCTGCCCAAGCAGCGGCGGTTCCGCCGGGCCCGCAAGGACCTGCACCGGATCGTGGACCTGCTGATCCAGCAGCGGCTCGACAACCCGCGCGACCCCGCCGACGACGTGCTCTCCCGGCTGATCCAGTCCACTGGCCGGGAGGGCGACGCCAAGGTCGGCGCACAGCGCAGGCGCGACGAGCTGATCACGCTGCTGCTGGCGGGCCACGAGACGACCGCGAGCACGGTCGGCTGGGCACTGCACCTGATCGACGACCATCCGCAGGTGGCCGCCCGGCTGCACGCGGAGGCCGTCGAGGTGCTCGGCGACCGCTCGCCCGAGCTGGAGGATCTGCGCAAGCTGCGGTACACGACCATGGTGCTGGAGGAGGCCATGCGGCTGTATCCGCCGGTGTGGATTCTGACGCGCAAGGCCGTGGCGGACGACGAGGTGGGCGGCTACCACGTGCCCGCGGGCGCGGATGTGCTGATCTGCCCGTACACCCTGCACCGGCACCCGGCGTTCTGGGACGAGCCGACCCGCTTCGACCCGGAGCGGTTCGACCCGGACCGCACGACCACCCGGCCGCGGTACGCGTACCTGCCGTTCGGGGCCGGACCAAGGTTCTGCGTCGGCAGCCACCTCGGGATGATGGAGGCGAGCTTCGTCATCGCCCTGCTCGCCCGCGATCTGCGGCTGACCAAGGTGCCCGGCTACGAGGTGGTGGCCGAGCCGATGCTGTCGCTGCGCGTGCGCGGCGGCCTGCCGATGACGGTGCATCCCGCGGCGTGATTCGGTGAAGGTGCCCATCGGGACTCCCGGTGGGCACTTTCGCGTGCGCGGCTATCCCCGTTCCTCGCGCAGGCGCAGGTCGCTGGGCGCGGGCAGCCACAGCAGTTCGGCGTCCAGCCGGTCCACCCACCGGGCGACCATCCCCTCGGTGCCCGCGCTGAACAGGGTGCGCGACCGTCCGCCCGGGCCCGCGGGCAGCACGGTGACGGTGTCGCCGTCCGGGAGTTGGAACCCCCAGGCGACGGCGCCGATCGGCCCGGGGTCCTCGTGCGGGGCGAACCAGAGCGGGTTGCGGTACAGCGCGAACAGCGACGGGAGCTGGTCCGGGCGCAGTTGGTAGCCCTCGTCCAGCTCCGCGTCGGTGCGCAGCGTCCAGGTCGGCGCATCGTCGAAGTTGCTTGTTGATATTGAGTTGCTCATGGCACTAGTGGACCACTTCCGGCGAGGAGCAAGTAACGGTTGGTCGGCAAGTTCACCCGTTAGTATGACTGGGATGTGCTGTCTTGCGGCGCGGCCGCCCGGTAGATTGACTGGCAACTTGCTGGAGGTGGCGCGTGTCCTCGTTGAACAGTCCGATGGTCCGCAGATTGCGGCTCGGCGGTGAGCTGAAGGCCCTGCGACTCAAGCGGGCGCTGACGCTCGCCGACGTCACCAAGGAGATGGGCTGGGGCGCGCAGTCCAAGCTGTCCCGGTTGGAGAACGGCAAGATCCGGCCCGATCTGGCCGACATGTTCGACCTGCTGGACCTCTACGAGGTCGCCGACGCCAAGCGCGAGAAGCTGATCTCCATCGCCCGCGACGCCGCCAACTCCCACGGCTGGTGGCGCACCTTCCGCGACATGGGCGACCGCCAACGCAGCTACGCCGAGATCGAGTCGGGCGCCGCCGAAATCCGCCAGTATCAGCAGAACCTGGTGCCCGGCCTGCTCCAAACCCAGGAGTACGCGCGGTTGCGGGCGTTGTCCGGCAAGAACCTCTATGAAGAACTCGACCTGGACGGAGAGGCGACCGCGCGCCAGATCCGGCAGAGCGTGCTGGTCCAGGACAAGCCGCCGCGCTTCGAGGCTGTACTGGACGAGGCGGCCCTGCGCCGCAACGCGGGCTCAGCGGCCGTGCTGGCAAGCCAGTTCGAACGGTTGCTGGAACTGGCCGAGCGACCGAATATCGAACTGCGGGTGCTGGCGTTGAGTGCCCGGATCGCCGACTACTACGTCCCGCACACCACCTTCACGATGTACAAGTTCCGCGACCCGGACGACCCGCCGCTGGTCGCGGTGGAGACATTGGGCAAGGACGTGCATCTGATCGACCCGGAGGACATCGCGCGTTATACGATGAGCTACGACTGGTTGCGGGCCGCGGCTCTGCCCGCCGAGGACTCACTGGCGTTCATCGCGGACCTGGCCGGTCGCACCTGACCATGCCGTCCGCCTGGAGGCCGCCGTGTCCGCCCCCGACTTCACCGATGCCACCTGGCGCAAGTCCAGCCGCAGCAACCACAATGGTGACTGCGTCGAGGTCGCGTTCACCGGCTGGCGCAAATCCAGCCGCAGCAACGCCAATGGTGACTGCGTCGAGGTCGCGTTCGCAGGCTGGCAAAAGTCCAGCCGCAGCCATGGCAACGGCAACTGCGTCGAGGTCGCGTTCGCCGAATGGCAGAAGTCCAGCCACAGCCACGCCAATGGCAACTGCGTCGAAGTCGCGTTCGCCGAATGGCACAAGTCCAGCCACAGCAATGGCAACGGTGACTGCGTCGAGGTCGGCTCGGCAGCGGGCCACGTCGGCGTCCGCGACACCAAAGCCCCCACGGCAGGCCACCTGACCTTCGCCCGCCCCGCCTGGACCCAGTTCCTCCACACCCGCGGCTAGCCGGCACCGAGTTCCGGCGGCAGCCCACCACCCTCCTCTGTGGACGGACGTCTCGCCCTACACCGCCATCGGACGGTCGTGGGGGGGGGGGGGGGGGGCCGCCCCCCCCCCCCCCCCCGGGGGCGGCGGCCGAGGAGCGCCCGCCCGCCCCCC
>NZ_JBQTHF010000103.1:0-34634 GCF_052390155.1 Actinokineospora sp.
TCTCCCGGCCACCAGCGGGGGCACGATCTTTTTTCAGACCTCGAAGGTCTGGGGGCACGAGTGCTCACCCACCGGCAGCTACCACACCGAGCCTGCCTCACGACCAGCCCGTAACCCTCATTAGGGGGCACGGTGGCCGCCTACTCCACCTTCGACCAGCTCCAGCGCAAGGTCGTCAGCCGGGTCAGCGCGCTCGTCATGGCGGCGCAGAACCAGCGCGCCGAGTACGAGCAGTTCCTGATGACCGTGGCGCGGGCCGCGCCGCTGGGGCCGCACGTCCGGCGCGTCACCTTCCACGCGCCCGAGTTCCGGGACTGGGCCACCAGCGGCCCCGACGAGTACTTCGGCCTGCTCATCCCGCCCCCGGGCGCCGCCGAGGTCACCCTGCCCAGCCCCGGCCGGATCAACGTCCGCGCCGCCCTCCAGCGGCTGCCCGCCCACGCCCGGCCCGATCTGCGCTGGTACACGGTGCGCGCGCTGCGCGGCCGGGACGCCGAGATCGACGTCGACTTCGTGCTGCACGACGGCACCCACGGCCCGGGTTCGACCTGGGCGCGCACCGCCGAGCCGGGCGCGGTTGTCGGCTTCCGCGCGTGCGGGTCGGCCTATCGTGGACAACCCGCGCCGAGTTCGCAGCTCCTCGTCGCCGACGAGACGGCGCTGCCCGCGCTGTCGGCGATCCTGGAGTCGCTGCCCGCCGACGCCGGGCACGTCCAGGCGATCGCGGAGGTACCGGACGAGAGCTACGAGCTGCCGATCGGGAGCGCCGTGCCGGTCGAGTTCGTCCACCGGGGCACCGCCGCGCCGGGGTCGCTTGTGCTCGCGGCCGCCCGGATCGCCGACCTGGACTACGCCTGGGTCTGCGGCGAGTCGGGCATGGCCACGGCGATCCGCGGGCACCTGGTCAGACAGGGCGTGGACCGCAGGCGCGTGCTGTTCTCCGGCTACTGGCGGCGGAGGAGAGCCTGAGTGCGGCGGCGCGCCGCGGGCACGATCAGCGGCGTGCCCGTCTCCGGGTCGGGGAGCACCCGGCACGCCAGCCCGAACACGTCCTCGACCAGGTCCGCGGTCACCACGTCGGCCGGTCGGCCCTCGGCGGCCACCGCTCCCCCGGCCCGCATCGCCACCAGGTGCGTGGCGTACCGGCACGCCTGGTTGAGGTCGTGCAGCACGGCCACGAGCGTGTGCCCGGCGCGTTCGTGCAGGTCGGCGCACAGGTCGAGCACCTCGACCTGGTGCGCGATGTCCAGGAACGTGGTCGGCTCGTCGAGCAGCAGGATCGAGGTCTGCTGCGCCAGCGCCATCGCCAGCCACACGCGCTGGCGCTGGCCGCCGGACAGCTCGTCCACCAGGCGCGGCGCCAGGTCCAGCACACCGGTCAGCCGCATCGAGTCGATGACGATCCGCTCGTCCGCCACCGACCACTGCCGCAGCAGCCGCTGGTGCGGGTAGCGGCCCCGCGCGACGAGGTCGGCGACGGTGATGGCACCGGGCGCGATCGAGGTCTGCGGCAGCAGGCCGAGCCTGCGGGCGACTTCCTTGGCGCGGTAGGACGAGATCAGCTCGCCGTCGAGGTACACCGCGCCCGTGACAGGTTTGATCATCCGGGCCAGCGCCTTGAGCAGCGTCGACTTGCCGCACGCGTTCGGCCCGACGACCACGGTGAACGACCCGTCCGGGATGCGCACGCCCAGTTCGGTGGCGACCGTGCGTTCGTCGTAGGCCAGGGTCAGGTTCTCGGCCCGCAACCGGGTCATCGCGCCACGTCCTCTCGGATGCGCCGACGGGCAGGCAGCAGCCACGCCAGGTACAGGCCGCCGACCGCCCCGGTGGCGATGCCCACCGGGAGCTGCGACGACGGGAATGCCCGCTGCACCAAGACATCGCTCGACAGCAGCAGCAATCCGCCCACGAGCCCGGCGGTGAGCAGACCGGGTCCGGCGGACCGGGTCAGCGCGCGGGCCACCGGCGGGGCGGCGAGCGCGACGAACGAGATCGGCCCGGTCACCGCCGTCGCCACCGAGGCGAGCCCCACGCTGATCGCGATGAACCCGAAGCGGGTCAGCGCGACCGGCACCCCGAGCGCGCGCGCCGCGTCGTCGCCCAGTTCCAGCAGCGACAGCGCCCGCGCGCCGCCGACCGCCAGGGGGACCAGCACCGCCGTGGTGAGGCCGATCGCCGCCACGTGGTCCCAGCCGCGCAGGTTCAGGCTGCCGGTGAGCCACGCCTGCGCCTCCAGCGCGTCGTACAGGCTCGCGCGGGTGACCAGGTAGTAGTTGAACGCCAGCAGCATCGCCGAGCTTCCGATACCCACCAGGACGAACCGAAACCCTTGCACACCAAGGCGAAACACCAGCGCGTACATGACCGCCGCCGTCGCGACGCCGCCGACGAACGCGCCGACGGCCGTGTCGGCGAGCCCGCCGCCGACTACGATGATCGAGATGAGCGCGCCGGTCGCCGCGCCGGTGGTGAACCCGAGGAAGTCGGGGCTGCCCAACACGTTGCGGGTCAGGCTCTGCAGAACGGCGCCGCTGACGGCGAGTGCCGCGCCGACGAGGATCGCGGTGAGCACCCGGGGCAGTCTCAGCCGCAGGACGACCACATCGGTGACGGGCGTTCCATTGCCGGACAACGCCTTCACCACGTCCCAGACGGGCAGCCGGACCGCGCCGGTCGTCATCGCGAACACCGCGACGACGAGGATGGCGACCGCCGTGCCCAGCCCCACGACGACCGCGCGGGGGTCGACGCGCGCCGAGAGCCCGCCGCGCGTACGCACGACGCGGCCTTGGAAGACGGCCCCGGTCATGCCTGAGCCAGCCGTTTGCGCAGACACAGCGCGATGAACACGGGCGCGCCGAGGAACGCGGTCACGATGCCGACCTGCAGTTCGGCGGGCGGGATCACCAGCCGCCCCAGCACATCGGCGCCCAGCAGCAGGATCGGCGCCAGCACCGCCGAGTACGGCAGCACCCACCGCTGGTCCGGTCCGACGAGCAGCCGGGCGACGTGCGGCACCACCAGGCCGACGAAGATCAGCGGGCCTGCGGCGGCGGTGGCCGCTCCACAAAGGACGGTCAACGCGACCGCGCCGAGCACGCGGGTCCTGACCACGTGCACCCCGAGCGCGCGGCCGGTCTCGTCGCCGAGCGCCAAGGCGTTGAACGGGCGCGCGAGCAGCAGGGCGAGCACGAGCGCGGGCACGATGAACGGGACCACGGCGACCAGCACCTCGACCTGCCTGCCTGCGAGCGAGCCCACGTTCCAGAACCGAAACTGGTTGAACGCCGCCGGGTCGAGCAGCAGCACGGCGGAGTTGAACGCGAGCAGCACGGCGGTGACGGCGGCGCCCGCGAGCACCAGGCGGTCGGGCGTCACCACACCCCGCCCCGCCGTGCCGAGCACCGACACGACGACCGCCGCGACGAGCGCCCCCGCCATCGCGAACCACACGTGGGCGACCACGCCCGACGCGCCGAGGAACGCGATGGCCACGACGATGGCCGTCGATGAGCCCATGGTCACGCCGAGCAGCCCGGGATCGGCCAGCGGGTTGCGGGTCAGCGCCTGCATGACCGCGCCCGAGAGCCCCAGGGCCACGCCGACGAGGATACCGAGCAGTGCCCGCGGGACCCGCACGTCGCGGATGGTCACGGCCTCGGTCGAGCCGTCGTCGCCGAGCAGGATGCGCACCGTGGAGAGGAACGGGATGTCCTTGAGGCCGATCCCGACGCTGATCACGAGCACGAGTGCGAGCACCGCGACCGCGACCACCAGACCCGCTGCCCGTTGGCGCGCCGGGTGCCGCGCCGATCGTCCGTCCACCATGGACTCAGCCGCCCGTTCTGGGGTCGGCCACGGCCGCGCGGAGGATGTCGAGCAGGTCGGCGACCAGCCGATCCGCCGTGCTGCGGTCGAATCGGTCGGTGGCGTAGTCGAGGTGACAGGGCACGGGCAGCGGTCCTCGCGGTTCGTAGCAGCTCAGGGTCAACTCCGCCCGCGTGACACCGGTTGGCAGCGCGTCGATCCGGCCGCCGGGTAGCTGGGCCAGCACGGCCTGCTCGTGGTGCACGAGCATGACCTGTGGATCGGGGAGGCCGAGGGCGTCGAGCACGTCGTCCAGCGGCACGTCCGCGCGGTCGAGCGCGTCGAGGGTGTGCGCCCGCGCCCGCATCAGCAGTTCCACAAAGGACGGTTCGCCGGACAGGTCGGCGCGCAGCAGGATCGCCCCCGCGAAGCAGCCCACCAGGTCCACAAGGGACTCGTCGGCCCGGCCCGCGACCAGGGTGCCGATCGGCAGGTCGGTACCCGCGCCGGACCGGGCCAGCAGGGTGGCGAACGCGGTGTGCAGCACCATGAACAGGCTGGTGCCGGTCCACGCGGTCAGGGCGACGATGCCCTGATGCAGCTCGGCGTCGAGCACGAAGTCGACCGTGTCGCCGCGGTGGCTCGGGTGCGCCGGGCGGGGGCGGTCGGCGGGCAGCGCCAACTCGGCCGGGACGTCGCGCAGGACTTCGCGCCACCGGTCGAGCTGCCGGGCGTGCCTGCTGTGCGGATCGTCCGGGTCGCCCAGCACCTCGCGCGCCCACCGCGTGTAGTCGGCGTAGTCGACCGGCAACGGCGTCCAGTCGGGCGCGGCACCGGCCGAGCGGGCCGTGTAGGCCGCGCCGAGATCCCGGATCAGCGGCACGACCGACCATTCGTCCACGCCGAGGTAGCCCAGCGCCAGCACCAGGGTGTCGTCGGCGGTCAACCAGGCCCGCAACGGCGGCGTGGCAGCGAAATCCGGGACCTCGCGGACCAGCGTGGCCGGATCGGCACCGGGTCTTCCGACAAGCTCGGGCGGTGGCAGGAGTTCCTGGTACACCTGCCCGTCGCGCTCGACGAACACCGTGCGCAGCGGTTCGTGCCTGCCGACGACGTCGGACAGTGCCGCCGCCAGCGCCGCGCGGTCGAATCCCTTGGGCAAGCGCAGCACCAGCGAGTGGTCGTACCCGGGCCGGTCGCGGTGCCAGGACCAGTGCTTGCGCTGCGCGGGCGCGATCGGCAGCGGGGACAACCGCGCCGCCGGGACGAGAGCGGGCCTGCTCGCGCTCGCGTCGGCCAGCTTCGCCGCCAGCCCGGCCACCGTCGGCGCGTCGAACACGTCGCGCACGCTCAGGTCGACACCGAACACCGACCGGACCCGGCCCAGCAGCCGCATCGACGCCATCGAGTGCCCGCCGAGGTCGAAGAAGTTGTCCCGCACGCCCACCGCGGGCAGCCCGAGGATCTCCGCGAACAGTTCGGCGAGGGCCGTCTGCTCGGCGGTGGCCGGGCGCGCGTCGCCGGCCAAGGCCGCCCAGTCCGGCCGGGGCAGGGCCCTGTGGTCCAGCTTCCCGTTGGGCGTCAAGGGAAGCGGGCCGTCGAGCGGCACGACCAGCGCGGGCACCATGTAGTCCGGCAGGGTGTCGGCGACCTGCGCGCGCAGCGCCGCCGGGTCGACCCGCTCCCCCGCCGCGGCCACGACGTAGCCGACCAGCCGGGTGATGTCACCCTCCACATCGGACAGCACGGCAGCCTGCGCCACCGTCGGGTGCCCGCTGAGCGTGGCGGCGATCTCGCCGAGTTCGACCCGGAACCCCCGGATCTTGACCTGGGTGTCGGCGCGGCCGAGGAAATCGAGGTTGCCGTCGGCCAGCCACCGCGCCCGGTCGCCCGTGCGGTACATCCGCGCACCGGGCGGGCCGAACGGGTTGGCCACGAACCGTTCCGCGGTGAGCGGGTGCTTGCCGAGATAGCCGCGGGCGAGGCCGCGGCCCGCGACGTACAGCTCGCCCGCGATCCCGGGCGGCACCGGCCGCAGCGCGGTGTCGAGCACGTAGCACCGGGTGTTCGGGTCGGGCCCGCCGATCGGCACGGCGCCGGTCCAGCCCGCGCGGGCAGGCCAGAGCGTCGAGTTCACGGTCGCCTCGGTGAGGCCGTACGCGGCGATCAGGTTCAGCCTGCCCGCCCACCGGCCGATCACGTCCGGCGGCACGGTCTCGGTGCCGACCAGGATCGTCGAGCCCGCGGGCAGTTCGCAGTCCGGCGGCAGCGCCGAGACCAGCGACGGCGGCAGGATCATGTGCGTGATCTCCCGCTCCCGCAGGAAGTCCGTGAGCGCCGGTCCCGCGACCCGCACCGAGTCCGGCGCGAACACCAGCCTGCCGCCGACGCACACGGCCATCGTCAGCTCGAACACGGCGACGTCGAACCCGACCGACGCGAACTGCAGCACGTGGCTGTCCGGGGTCAGTCCCATCCGGTCGATCGCGGTGGCGGCCAGGCTCGCGATGCCGTCATGCGGCACCACAACGCCTTTGGGCGTACCGGTCGAGCCGGAGGTGTAGATCACGTACGCCGCCTGGTCCAGCGCGGGCGGCGCGAGTCCGATCGGAGAGCGGTCGGTGACCTCGACGGTGTCCTCGACCAGGACCCGCCGCACACCCTCCACTTCGGACACTTTGGCCGCCTCACCCGCCGTGGCGAGCAGCACCCGGGCACCGGAATCAGTTATCAGGTAAGCGATCCGGTCGGCCGGGTGCGACAAGTCGAGCGGCAGACAGGCCGCACCGAGCTTGAGTACCGCGAGGATCGCGGCGACCATCGCGGCGGAGCGCGGCACGGCGATGGCAACGACGTCCTCCGGCCCGACACCGTGCCCGCGCAGGACCCGCGCGAGCCGGTTGGACTCGCCGTCGAGTTCGGCGTAGTCGACCTCGCCCGCCGCGTCGACCACGGCCACCTTGTCCGGCCCGGCGGCGACGCACCGGGCGAACAGCGCGGGCAACGACTCCTCGACCACCGCCCGGTCAGTGGCGTTGAAGCCGGTCACGACCTGGGCCCGCTCGTGCCCGGTGAGCACGTCGGGCAGGCTGACCGGCCGCGTCGGGTCGGCGGCGAGGGTGTCGAGCAGCCGCGCGAGCCGCTCCCCGAACGACACGACGGTGGCCCGGTCGAACAGGTCGGCGGCGTACTCCAGCCGACCCACCACCCGCCCGGTGTCCAGGTGGTCGGTGAAGCTGAACACCAGGTCGAACTTGGCCGTGCTCGCGGCGAGCGGCTCCCACTGCCCCGTGAGGCCGGGCAACCCGGGCCCGTCGCCGCCGCGGCTGTGGTAGCCGACCATCACCTGGAACAGCGGATTGCGCGCGGCGGACCGGCTCGGGTTGAGTCGCTCCACAATGGACTCGAACGGCACGTCCGCGTGCGCGAACGCGGCGAGGGCGGTTTCGCGCACCCGCCCGACCAGCTCGACGAACGTCGGGTCGCCGGAGACGTCGGTGCGCAGCACGAGCGTGTTGACGAAGAACCCGACCAGCTCGTCGAGCGCTTCGTCGGTGCGCCCGGCGATCGGCGTGCCCAACGGCAGGTCGTTGCCCGCGCCGAGCCGGTGCAACAGTGCGGCGACAGCGGCGTGCAGCACCATGAACATGCTCGCGCCGGTGTCCTGCGCGAGGGCCCGCAGGCGTTTGGCGACGTCGGCGTCGAGGTCGATCTCCACCTCGCCGCCAGCGAACGTGGGCCGCGCCGGGCGTGGCCGGTCGATCGGCAGCTCCAGTTCGTCCGGCGCGCCCGCCAGCGCGCCGTGCCAGTAGTCGAGCTGCCGCGCGGCGATCGAGCGCGGGGCCGCCGGGTCGCCCAGCCACCGCCGCTGCCAGAGCGCGTAATCGGCGTACTGCACGGGAAGTGGCCGCCACGCGGGCGCCCGGCCGTCGAGCCGGGCCGCGTAGGCGTCGCCAAGGTCCCGCAGGAACGGCAGATCCGACCATTCGTCGGTCGCGATGTGGTGCAGCACCAGCGCGAACACGTGCTCCCCCGGTCCGACTGCGGCGATGGTGACGCGCAGCGGCAGGTCGGCGGCGAGGTCGAAGGGGCGGTCCACGGCGGCGAATACCGCGCCCGCGTGCTCGACCACCTCGATCACCGGGCGCGCGCCCGGCAGCACCCGCTGGAACGGATGGCCGTCCCGCTCACCGAACACCGTGCGCAGCACCTCGTGCCTGCCGACCACATCGTGGACGGCCGCGCTGAACGCGGCGATGTCCAGGTCGCCGTGCAACCGCAGCGTCAGCGGGTAGTTGTAGGCCGACGACGCGGGCTCGGCGCGCTGGAGCACCCAGAGCCGCTGCTGGGCAAAGGAAAGCGGCAGCTCGTCTGGTCGCGGCAGCGCGACCAGTGGCGGCCGGGTGCCGGTGCCGCGAGACTCGGTGCGCGCGGCCAGTTCGGCGACCGTCGGCGCCTCGAACAGATCGCGGATCGACAGCTCGGTGTCCAGCGCGGTCCTGGCCCGGCTGACCAGCCGGGTGGCGAGCAGGGAGTGCCCGCCGAGGTCGAAGAAGTCGTCGTCCACCCCGACCTCGGCGACGCCGAGCACGTCGGCGAACAGCCCGCACAGCACCACTTCGCGAGCCGTGCCGGGTGCTCGGCGCTCCCCGAGCGCCACGACCTCCGCCTTCGGCAAGGCGCGGACATCGAGCTTTCCGTTGACGGTCAACGGAAGCCGATCAACCGGCAGGATCACGGCCGGGACCAGGTAGTCCGGCAGCACCGACTTCAAGTGCGCGCGCAGGCCGGTGTCCTCGGCCCCCGTCCAGACGACGTAGGCGACGAGCCGCTTCGCCCCGGACGGCCCGTCGGCGACCACGGCCGCGTGCGCGACGGCCGGGTGCGCGCTGATCGCGGCCGCCACCTCGCCTGGTTCGACCCGGTGGCCCCGAATCTTCACCTGGTCGTCGGTGCGGCCGAGGAAGTCGAGGATGCCGTCGGCGCGGGCGCGCACGAGGTCGCCCGTGCGGTACATCCGCTGCCCCGGCGCGCCGAACGGGTCCGCGACGAACCGGTGCGCGGTGAGCCCGGACTGGCGGTGGTAGCCGCGGGCGAGGCCGATCCCGCCGACGTAGAGCTCGCCGGGCGACCCGGGTGGCGCCGGGCGCAGGTACGCGTCGAGCACATAGGCCCTGGTGTTCAGGATCGGCCTGCCGACCGCGGGCGTCGTACTGTCCTCAGTGGACGCGCCGAGCGTGTTGATGGTGTACTCGGTCGGCCCGTAGAGGTTGTAGCCGTAGGTGCCCTCGGTGTCGCGCAGTCGCGTCCACACCGCCTCGGACACGGCCTCGCCGCCGAGCAGCACCAGCGCCGGCACGGGCCCGTCGAGCAGGCCCTCCTCGATGAGCAGGTGCGCATAGGTCGGGGTCACGTTGACCACGTCGATCGCGTGCTCGTCGCAGTAGGCGACCAGGGCCTCCGCGTCGCGGCGCAACTGCTCGTCGCAGAGGTGCACCTCGTGCCCCTCGACCAGCCAGAGCAACTCCTCCCACGACATGTCGAAGGCGAACGACACGGTGTGCGCGATCCGCAGCCTGCGCCCGCCCGCCAGCGCGACGGCGGGCGCGAAGACCTCCCGCTGGTGGTTGATCTGCATGTTGGTGAGCCCGCGATACGGGGTGACCACACCCTTGGGCTTGCCGGTCGAGCCGGAGGTGTAGATCACGTAGGCGGGGTGGTCCAGGCTGAACCGCTTGCCGGAACCAGTGCCCGGCAATGCTTCCAGCCAGGCGAGCACATCGGGGTCGTCGAGGCATACCGTCGGCGCGGTGAACGACGGCGCCACCGCGACTGTCGACAGTAGACAGATGGGCTCGGTGTCCTCGATCATCGAGTGCAGCCGGTCGACCGGGTGGTCGAGGTCCAGCGGGAGATACGCCGCACCCGTACGGAGCACGGCGAACAGGGCGACCACCATCTCGATGGACCGGGGCAGCGCCAGCGCGACCACCCGCTCCGGCCCGGCGCCGTGCGACCGCAGCAGCCGCGCGAGCTGGTTGACGCGCACGTCCAACTCGGCGTAAGTGAGCCGCCGATGGCCGAAGACCAGCGCTGTCGCGTCCGGGGTGCGCGCGGTCTGGGCGGCCAGCAGGTCGGCGACCGTGTCCTCGATAACGGGGTGCGCGCTCGCGTCCCACTCGGCGGTTAGCAGACGGCTTTCCTTGGGCAGCAACAGGTCCAGCCTGCCCACGGTGGCATCGGGGTCGGCCATGAGCCGTCCGGCGAGCACCGTGAACCGGGCGAGCAACGCCGCCGCGGTCGCGGGGTCGACCAGGTCCGGCCGGTGTTCGAGGCGGACTTTCAGCCGGGTGCCGGGGGTGACCACGAGCGTCAGTGGGTAGTGCGTCGCGTCGGTCCCGCGGCCCGCGGTGATACCGTGCCGCGCCATCACCTCGGCCGCGGCGTCCGCGTCGGCGAAGTTCTGCAACACGTACAGGGTGTCGAACAGCGTGCTGTGCCCGGATTCCCGTTGCAGCTCGCCGAGACCGAGATAGTCGTGCGGCATCAGCGTGGTGCGCTCGGTCTGGATCCGGTGCAGCAGCCCGGCGACCGACTCGCGCGGATCGAGCGCGACGCGCACGGGCACGGTGTTGAGGAACATGCCGATGACGCTCTCGACGCCTGGGATCGACGCGGGTCTGCCGACCACAGTGGACCCGAAGACCACGTCGTCGCGACCGACAGCGCTCGCCAACACCAGCGCCCACGCGGCGTTGAGCACGGTGTTGAGCGTGACCCCCGCGCGCCGGGCGCCCGACCGCAGCGCGTCGGACTCCCCGGCGCCCAGCTCGACCGTGTGTCGTTCGGGGATGACCGGGTGCGTGCCGCGGTCGGCGGGCGCGACGAGCGTCGGCTCGGCGAGACCGGACAACGCCGTGCGCCACGCGGACTTGGCGGCCGTGGCGTCCTGATCGGCAAGCCAGGCGAGGTAATCCCGGTAGGAGCCGGGCCGGGGCAGGTCGCGGTCGTCGCCCGCGCGCTCGTAGAGGGCGAAGAGTTGCTCGGTGAAGATCCCCGCGGACCAGCCGTCCCACAGCACGAGGTGGTGGCTGACCACCAACCAGTCGCGGTCCGCGCCCAGGCGCAGCAGCATCAGTCTGCACAGCGGCGGGGCTTCGAGGTCGAAGCGGGCCTTGCGGTCGGCGGCGAGCAGGGCGTCGACCTCCGCCCGCTGGTCGGCGGCGTCGAGCGCGGTGAGGTCGATCTCCGTGATCGGCAGCACCGGGTCGGCCGCGATGAACTGCACCGGCCTGCCCAGCCCGTCGCTGGTGAAACCCGCGCGGATGCTCGGGTGTCGGCGCAGCAGCACCGCGCACGCCACCCGCAGCCGGTCGACGTCGAGCCCGCGATCGAACTCGAAGGTGTCCTGGGCGGTGTAGACATCGAGATCGCCCGCGTCGTAACCCGCGTGGAAGTACAAGCCTTCCTGCAGTGGCGACAGCGGCCAGATGTCGTCCAGCGGCACCGGACTGCGTCGCTCGACCCGGTCGATCTCGGCTTGGGTCAGCGTGATCGTGGTGAGGCCCGATGGCGTCAGGCACTTGCGGCCCGCGACGGAACTCAACTCCCGCAGGGCGTCCAGCCACGCCTGGCCCAGTTCCCGGATGTCCATTTCGGACAGACCGGTGGTCCAGGTGAAGGTCGCACCGAGCGCCGGACCGGCGGGGGTGTCGTCGCAGATCGCGTCGACCTGGAGCAGGTACGGCAAGGCCATGCCCGCGTCGGGCGCGACCGACAGGGCGTCCGACTCCGGCGCGGGCGCCCAGTCCGCGGCGTGGCCCGCGCCGAACCGGCCGTAGTAGTGGAACAGCACCTGGGGCCGCGGCAGCCGGGCGAGCACGGGCGCCGTCTGCGCGTTGAGGTGGCGCAGCATGCCGTGGCCGATCCCGCCGTCCGGCGCGGCCCGCAGCCGCTCCTTGACCGCCTTGAGTGTGTCAAGTGGACTCTGGGCGGCCCCCAGGCGCACGGGGTGGACGCTGGTGAACCAGCCGACTGTCCGCGAGAGGTCGAGGTCGAGGCCGAGGTCCACGCGCCCGTGGCGTTCGAGGTCGATGAGCAGGTCGCCGTTCTCCGGGCGCCAGGTGGTCACCGCGAGCCGCAGTGCGGCCACCAGCACATCGGTGACGTCGCCGTCGACTGTCGCGGGCACCGCACCGAGCAGCGGTATTGTGTCCTCAATAGACAGTTGGACGAGGTGCTGTCGGGCATCACCGACCGTGCCTGGCGTCGTCCACCCGGGTACCAGTTCTGCTTCTGGAGCAAGGGTTTCCACCCACTGTGCCAGCTCGGCGAGGCGGTGCGGCGCGGACGCCTGCTCGGCCACCGCCCGCGCGAACCGCCGCAACGACGTCGGTACCGGGTCGAGGACGACCGGGCGGCCTGCCGCCGCCGCGGGCCAGCCCTGGGCGAGGTCGCCGAGCAGGATCCGCCACGACACACCGTCGACCACGAGGTGGTGCGCGGCGAGCAGCAGCCTGCCGGGCCGCTCGCCCGCGTCGAACCACACCGCCTGCAGCATCGTGCCCGCCTCGGGTGCCAGCCTGCCGGTCGCCGCGTCCGACTCGGCGGCGATCACCGCCCGCAGCGCGGCGTCGTCCATGCCGGTCGCGTCCACCCGGCGCAGCAGGTCGGCGGCGGCGGCCTGCTCGGTCCGCACCGACCACAGGATCGGCGCGATCCTGGTCAGTACCAGGCGAAGCCCGTCGTGCCGGTCGAGTACGGCCCGCACCAGCGCGGCCACCTGATCCCGCGTCGCGTGGGCGGGTGACTGGACGAGGACGCTGAGCGAGAACCGGTCGATCGGGCCGCCGTCCTCGCGGAGCTGGTGCACGATCGGCAGCGCAGGCAGGTCGCCGACGCCATCGGCGTCGGCCACCGGCAGGGCGGGCTCGACGGTTCCGCAGGCAGCCGCGAGCGCGGCGGGCGACCGGTGCGCGAAGACGTCGCGCGGGCTGAGGTCGAGCCCGGCCTTGCGGGCGCGGCTGGACACCGTGATCGACAGGATGCTGTCCCCGCCGAGCATGAAGAAGTCGTCGTCAGGCGCCACAGTCGGCAGTCCCAGCACCTCGGCGAAGACTCCACAAAGGACACTCTCGTGGCCGGTCGCCTCCCTGGTGACGACAGCCACGGTCGGCTCGGGCAGCGCCGAGCGGTCGAGTTTTCCGTTGGGCAGTAGTGGGAAGCTGTCCAGCACGACGAAAACCGAGGGCACCATCGCCGAGGGCAGCACCGCCGTGGCCGCGGCGCGCAGCCCGGACGGCGTGTGCCCCGACGCGCCGACGACATACGCGACGAGCCGGTCCGCGCGCACGGTCACTGCCACCCGCGCGACGCCCGCCAGTCCGGCCAGTCGCGCCTCGACCTCGCCGAGTTCGACCCGGTTGCCGCGAATCTTCACCTGCTGGTCGGTGCGGCCGAGGTAGGTCAGCGCGCCGTCCGCGGCGCGCGACACCAGATCGCCCGTGCGGTACATGCGCCCACCCGTGACCGGGTCGGCGACGAACCGCTCGGCGGTCGGCGCGGGCCTGCCGTGGTAGCCCCTGGCGAGTTGGACGCCCGCGATGTACAGCTCGCCCGGCACGCCGACCGGCACCGGCCGCAAGGCCGTGTCCAGCACGTGCAGCCGGGTGTGCCACACCGGGGAGCCGATCGGCACAGTCGGTGCGGGCGCACCGGAGTAGGCGTACGCGCTCACCCCGACCGCGGCCTCGGTCGGCCCGTACAGGTTGTGCAGCGGGACTCCCGTCGCCGCAGCCCACCGGGCCGCGAGGTCGCCCGTGAGCGCCTCCCCGCCGCTGAACACCGTCCGCAGGCTCGCCGCCCAGCCGGGCTCCTCGACCGCGTCGAGGAACGCGGCCAGCATCGACGGAACGAACTCGACCACGGTGACCCGCTGTTCGGCGATCAGCCGCGCGAGGTAGCGCGGATCGCGGTGGCCGTCCGGCTTGGCGATGACGACCGTCGCGCCTTCGCTGAGTGCCCAGAACAGCTCCCACACCGAGACGTCGAAGCTCGTGGATGCCTTGTGCAGCGCGCGATCGCCCGGATTGCTGCCGAAGTGGCCGGTCATCCAGGCGAGCTGGTTGACGATCGCGCGGTGGGTCACCACGACGCCCTTCGGCGTGCCGGTGGACCCCGAGGTGTAGATCAGGTACGCGGCGTTGTCCACTGTCGCATGTGGACCATCCTGATCGGACACGTCCGCGGTCCGGCCGACGACGATCCGTTCCAGGTCGCCGCCGACGGTTAAGCCGGGCACGGTGACGACGAGCCGCGCGCCGGAGTCGGCGAGCATGAACGCCTGTCGGGCGGGCGGGTAGTCCAGGTCGATCGGCAGGTATGCCGCGCCCGCCTTGAGCACCCCGAGCAGGGCGGCCACCAGCTCGAACGACCGGGGCACCGCGACGGCGACGATGTCGTCCGGGCGTACGCCCCGCGCCAGTACCTGGCGGGCCACGACCGCGGCCCGCGCGTCGAGTTCGGCGTAGCTCAGCGACACCCCGTCAAAGATCACGGCGACCGCGTCCGGGGTCGCGTCGACGTGCGCCTCGAAGGCGTCCACCAGCGTCCCGGCTGCCACGTCGGGCGTCGCGCCGGTCAGGTACGCCGCCGCGATGTCAGTGTCCACAGCGGACATCAGCGGGACCGTCGCCACCGGCCTGGCCGGGTCGTCCGCCAACGCGATGAGCAGCAGCGTGAGCTGCGCGGAGATCGTCGCCACGGTCGCGGCGGGCAACCGGGCGGGGTCGTATTCCAGGCACAGCGGGAGATCCCCGCCCGGCAGCGCGGTCAGCGTGAGCGGGTAGTGGGTGGAGTCGGCCACGTCGACGTCGGCCACGCGCAGGGCGCCCGAGGTCAGCGCGGCCACGTCGAGCGGGTAGTTCTCGACGACGACGAGGGTGTCGAACAGCTCACCGAGCCCGGCGGCCCGCTGCACCTGCCCCAACGCCGCGTGCTGGTGGTCAAGCAGCGCGGCCTGGTCGGCCTGCACCGTGCCGAACACGTCGGCCAGCCGATCGGCGGTGCGGGTCCGCACCCGCACCGGCAAGGTGTTGATGAACAGTCCCACCAACGACTCCATGCCCTCGACCGGCACCGATCGCCCGGAGACCGTACTGCCGAAGACCACGTCGGCCCGCCCGGTCGCGGCGCTCAACACGAGCCCCCACAGGCCGTGTACCACCGTGCTCATCGTCAAGCCGGACGCGCGGGCCCACGCCCGTACCGCCGGGCCGACGCCTTCGGGCACCTCGACAGTCAGCTTCACCAGGTCCGCGGAAACCGGGCCAGGGGTCGCGATCCGGGTGGGCTCGGTGAGGCCGTCGAGCGCCGCCGCCCACGCCGCGCTGGTCGCGTCCGCGTCGCACTGGGCGAGCCAGGCCAGGTAGTCGCGGTAGGGGGTGACCGGCGGCAGCGCGCGGCCGTCGTGCAGGGCGAGCAGGTCGCGCAGCATGACCGGCACCGACCAGCCGTCGGACACGATGTGGTGCAGCGTAAGGACAAGCGCGCACTGGTCCGTGGCCCACCGCACCAGGGCGGCGCGCAGCAGCGGCGGATTGGCGAGGTCGAATCGGTGCGCGCGTTCCTCGGCGGCGACGGCGTGCACCCGGTCGCCCTCGATCACGCGCCACGGCACCCGCACGTCGCGGGCGATCACCTGGACGAGCCTGCCGTCGTCGTACCGCCGGAACCCCGCCCGCAGCGGCGCGTGCCGCTCGACAAGCCCGCGTACGGCCAACCGCAGCGCCGCCACGTCGACGGGCCCGGCCAGTTCCACGACCTGCTGCACGGTGTAGGAGTCCGTGTCGTCGGCCACCGCGTGGAAGTACATGCCTTGCTGTAACGGCGAAACCGGCAGTACATCGTCCACTGTGGCCAGTGCGTCGATCTCGCGCTGATCGGTCCGCACGAGCGGGAAGTCCGATGGCGTATGGCCGCCCGCGCCGTCGGCCCTCGCGTGCGCGGCGACCCCGCGCAGCGCCGCCAGCCACAACCGGCCCAGGTCGGCCACCCGTTGCTCGGTGAGCACGCCGGCAGGCCAGGACAAGGTGGTCCGCAGCCTGCCGTCGAACACGACGGCGTTCAGTTCGACGGCGTGGCGCAGCGGCATGCTCGGATCGGCGCCTGCCGACAACGCGGTGAGGTCCGGCTCCCAGTCGTTCTCGCCGCCGCCGAAGCGGCCGAGGTAGTTGAACAGGAACTGCGGCTGCCCGCGCAGGCCGTCCTGCTCCGCGCCGAGGTAGCGCAGGATGCCGAATCCGATCCCACTGTCTGGAGTGGACCGTAGGTGCTCCTTGACCCGCTTGACCGCGCGGCCGACGGCGACGCCGCCCGCCGCGATCTCGGCCCAGTCGACCGCACCCGCGTCCAGCCGCACGGGGAACAGACTGGTGAACCACCCCACGGTGCGCGACAGGTCGGCGTCGCCGAGGTCCGCACGGCCGTGACCCTCCAGGTCCACCAGCACCGACGGTCCAGGCCGCCACCGCGCCACCGCCAGCGCGAACGCGGTGAGCAGGATGTCGTTGGCCGTGCCGTGAAACATCGCCGGGGCCGCGAGCAGCGCCGCGGTGTCCGTTGTGGACAGTTCAACGGTGATCGAGCGCGCTGTCGCGGCGAGGTCCACGGTCGGGTCGAGCGGCCGCGACCCGACCGGTGGCTCGGTGCCGTCGAGGACAGCGCGCCACACGGGCAGTTCGTCGGCCCGGGTCGGCGCGGACTCCCGCAGCAGGTGGGACCAGCGGCGGGCGGATGTGCCGACCGGCGCCAACCGTGGCGGCCTGCCCGCGGTGATGTCCGACCACGCCTGCGCCAGGTCCGCGTGCAGGATTCGCCACGAGACCCCGTCGACCACAAGGTGGTGCGCGACAAGCAGGAGACGCCGATCCCCTGGCCACCACGCGGCCCGCAGCAGCACTCCGGCGGCGGGCGCGAGTCTGTCCACAGTGGCCGCGAGCACGGCGGCGTGGTCGCCGGACACGACCTCGATCAGGTCGGCGGCGTCGACCGTGCCCGGCGCGGGCACGTCGAGCGCGAAGTCGTCGCGCACCCGCGCGCGCAGCACGTCGTGCCGATCGAGCACCGCCCGCAGGATCGCAGTCAACCCCGGCAGGTCCAGTTCGGCGGGCGTCCGAACCGTTGTCGCCTGGTGGAAGCGGTCGATGGACGCGCTGTTCACCTCGCGCAACCACGCCGCGATCGGCGTCGGGGCAACGACTCCGACGCCGGAGTCCGGCGCCATCGGCGCGGCCACTCGCGCGGACGCCGCCAGCCCGGCCGCCGTGGGGTGTGTGAACACGTCGCGCGCGGTGATCGTCAGGCCGGCCTGCCGGGCGCGGTTGACCAACTGGATCGCGACGATGCTGTCGCCGCCCAACTCGAAGAAGCTGTCGTGCACGCCCGCGCGGGCCAGGCCGAGCAGGTCCGCGATTAGTCGGGCCAGCACCCGCTCGGCCTCGGTGCGCGGGCCCGCGTCGCCTGCCGCGGCCGTCCAGTCCGGCTCGGGCAGGGCCGCGGTGTCGGTCTTGCCGTTCGGGGTCAAGGGAAAGACGTCGACCACGACCACGGTGCTCGGCACCAAGTACTCGGGCAGCCGGTCTGCCACGAACGAGCGCACGGTGCCCGCGTCGACCCGGGCGCCGGTCACGTAGCCGACCAGGCGCTTGGCGCGGCGGTGGTCGGTCCGCACCACCACTACCGCCTGCGTGACATCCGGGTGCGCGACCAGCGCGCTCTCGACCTCGCCCGGCTCGATGCGGTGCCCGCGGATCTTCACCTGCTGGTCGGTCCGGCCCAGGAAGTCGATCGTCCCGTCCGCCCGCCGGCGGGCGCGATCGCCGGTCCGGTACATCCGGGCCCCGGGGCAGGCGAACGGATCGGCGACGAACCGCTCGGCGGTCAGGCCGGGCCGCCCGTGGTAACCACGCGCGAGACCGCGGCCACCGACGTACAACTCCCCCACAGCACCGATTTCGACCGGGTGCAGCGCGGAATCCAGGATGTGGCACCGGGTGTTGGGGTCGGGCACGCCGATCGGCACCGGCCCCTGCCAGTCCGGCCGCGCGTGCCACAGGGTCGAGTTGACCGTCGCCTCGGTGAGCCCGTAGGCGGCCACCACCCGCAGCCGCCCCGACCAGCGCGTGATCAACTCCGGGGGCACCGTCTCGGTGCCGACGACGAGCACCGCGCCCTCGGGCAGATCGCAGCCCGCGGGCAGCGCCGCGACCACCGACGGCGGCAAGATCATGTGGGTCGCGCCGGTTTCGGTGATGTAGTCGGTCAGTGCGCGGTCCGCGACCCGACGCTCGGCGGGCACCACGATCACCCGGCCGCCGACCCCCAGCGACATGCACAGGTCCCACACGGCCACGTCGAACCCGACCGACGCGAACTGCACCACGCGACTCTCGGCGGTCACCCCCAGCCGGTCGACGGCGGTGGCGATCAGGCTGCCGATGCCCTCGTGGGTCACCACGACGCCCTTGGGCCTGCCGGTCGACCCGGAGGTGTAGATCACGTACGCGGCGTCGTGCAGACTCGGTGTCGGCAAAGACTTTCCGGTGTCCACGGACTCGGCCTGGTCGAGCAGCAGCAGGGCGGTGCCGGGCGGCGCGGGGACCTCGGCGGCCAGTTCGGCCGTCGAGACCACCCACCGGACACCCGCGTCGCACATCATGTCCGCGACGCGGTCCCGCGGGTGGTCCAGATCCAGCGGCAGGTAGGCCGCGCCCGCCTTGAGCACCGCGAGCAGGGTCGCCACCAGCTCGATCGACCGCGGCAGCGCGACCGCCACAAAGTCCTGTGTGGACACTCCACGGCCTGCCAGTACCCTGGCCAGCCGCGTCGCGCGGTCGTCGAGTTCGGCGTAGGTCAACGACTCCGACTCGCACACGACCGCGACGGCGTCCGGGCGTTCGCGCACCTGACGGTCGAACGCCGCGGGCCAAGTGAGTTCGTCCACCACGCGGTCGTCCCGCCCGAACTCGTCCAGCAGCCGCGTCCGCTCGGCGGGCGACACCAACTCGATCGCGGCGACGGCCTCGTCGGGCCGTTCGACCAGCGCGGCCAGGACCCGCTCGAACGCGGCGACGTGCCGGTCGAGATCGGCCGCGGTACAGCCGGCCTCGTCAGCCTCGAAATCCAGCCGCGTCCGCAGTCCGTCCGGGGTGTCATGGGCAGTGACGGACAGGTCGTTGACCGGCCCGGTCCAGAGCGGAACGATGGACAGGGCGTGGTCGCCGAACCGCATGGGCGGGAAGTACGGCAGAATGTTCACCGACGGCCCGACCAGGTGATGGAACCTGTCGGCGGCCAGGCTCCGCGCGACCTGCTCACCGCAGAATCGACCGTGCGCCACCGCTTCGCGGACCCGCCGCACGGTGTGCTCAAGCACTTCCGCCGAGGTGGCGTCGCGACGGACGGTCAGCCGCAGCGGGAGCACGGTGGAGAACATCCCCGGAATGCCGCGCAGCGCGGCGTCCTTCCGCGCGGAGAACGGCAGCCCGAGCACCAGGTCGCCCGCCCCCGTCCGGCGGTGGGTGTAGATCGCCGTCGCGGCCACGAGCAGCCGCGACGCCCGGGTTCCCGCGGCGTCGGCGGCCGAGCGCAGCAGGCGCGTCCGTTCGGCCGAAAGCATCAGGGTTCGCCGCACGGTCGTCGTGCTCGACGCGCCGTCCGACTCGACCAACCGTACGGGTTCCGGGCGGTCGGCCAGCCGGTCAGTCCAATATGTACTGTCTACTTCGTACTCGGCGGACGCCCGATACGCGGCCTCGCTGTCGGGCAACGCGGTCCGCGGCCACCGCACCTCGCCGTCGCCGCCCGCGTAGAGGTGCTCGGCCCGCTCCGAGAGCAGCAGCAGGCCGAAGCCGTCGATCAGCAGGTGGTGGTAGCGCTGGAACCACAGCACCCGGTCGTCGGACAGCCGGATGATCGCCTGGGTGAACAGCGGGCCTGCCCCGAGATCGGACACCCGCGCCCGGTCGGCCGCCATCCAGACCCGCGCCGCGGCATCTGGATCGGCAGTGTCGCGCAGGTCGAGCACCGACAGCTCCCAGTCGGCAGCCGACGGGAATTGTCGAGGCGCCCCTTGGCTTTCGCCGAACACCACGTGCAGGCACTCGGCCTCGTCGACCGCCCGGCGCACCGCGGCGGCCAGCCGGTCGACGTCGATCGGCGCGCTGTCGCGGGTGATCTCCAGATAGGCGGCGATGTTGTAGATCGTGCTCTCGGGATCGATGTGCTGCGCGAGCCACACGCCCGCCTGGGCGCCGGTCAGCGCGAGACCACCGCTGTGGGGGTTCACCCTTGCGATTCCTCTGCTGTTGCGGGGTTACTTGACGATCTTGGCGAGCAGGGGGACCAGGTTGTCGATCGCGAACGGGATGCTGAGCACCGTGTTGAACGAGATAGCCGCGCCCACCGGCGGTTCCGCGTACGGGACGAACAGGTCGCGCCCCTCGGCGGCCACCTTCAGCCGCGCGTAGAGCGGGTCGGCCCGCACCCGCTGCTCGGCCCCGGCGTCGGAGACCAGCCATACCAGAGTGTCCACATCGAACAGATCGAGGCCCTCGGAGCCGACGTCGATGATGTTCTGGGCCTGGGGATAGGCGGCGATCCGGGCGGGCACGGTGAACCCGATCTCGGTCAGGAACGTCGTCTTGGGATCGTGGCCCGCGAACGCCGAGTACGTGCCGGGCTGATAGCTGTCGGCCACGACCACGTTCTTGCCCGCGAACCCCGGATTGTCCTTGCGCACCTGCGCGAACTTGTCCGCGATGCCCGTGATCAGCGCCTCGGCTTCGCCCGCCTTGCCCATCGCCTTGCCCACGGCCCGGGTCATGTCCTGCCACGGCGCCGCGTAGTCCTCGAACCCCACCGGCTGCGCGACGACGGGGAACAGTCTCGACAGCGTGTCGTACTGTTCCTTGTTCATGCCGCTGTACTGGGCGACGATCAGGTCCGGGTTGAGCGCGATGATCTTCTCGACGTCGAAGTCGTCCCGCTCGCCGACGATCTCCGGCTGAGTCTGCCCCCACTTCGCCTGCTGCCAGGGGAAAACGCCGAACGGCCGCTCCTTGAACCAGTCCACCGCGCCGATCGGCTGCACCCCGAGCGCCAGCACGATCTCGTGGTCGGACAGGCCGAGGGTGACGATCCGGTCGGCCTTGCGCACCTCGGTGGTGCCGTACTTGTGCGTCACCTGAACCGGGAACACCGCCCCCGCCGCCGCGGGCTGCCCGGTGTTCGCCGTCGACGCCTCGCCGCCGCAGGCCGTCAGCAGCAGCCCGGTGGCCACCACGGCCGCCAGGGCGCGTAAGTGCCCGGCGGCGCTGAGCTTGGACTTGGTAGACATCTGGCTCCCTTCACCGTCACGACCATCAGTCGCGAGTTAGGGTAGCCTATGCTTATTAGGGTGTCCTAAGCCAGGGGAACCGCGGCGGCGACGCCGAGCCGGTCAGTGACCGCGGAACCGCGGGGTGCGGCGCGCGGCCACCTCGGTCAGGCCGGTCCACGCGTCCTCGGTGCGGGCGGTTCGGGCGATCGCCCGGGCCTCCTGCTCAAGCTGCGCTTCCAGCGGTTGCTCCCAAGTGGACAGCAGCAGGTTCTTGATCTCCCCGAACGCCCGCGTCGGCCCCTGCGCCAACTCGGCCGCCAGGTCCCACGCCGTCGACGGCAAGTCCGCGTCATCCACCACGTCGGTCAGCAGGCCGCGGTCGTTGGCCTCGTCGGCGGTCCAGTTCTGATTGCGCATCAGGAACTCCGCGGTCCGGCGCACGCCGATGCGGCGGGGCAGGAACACCGAACCCGCGCCGTCGCACGACAGGCCGATGCCGGTGTAGCCGGCGTAGAACCGGGCCGACCGCGCGGCGAGGCAGAAGTCGGCGGCGGCGGAGAGGACGACTCCCCCGCCGACTGCCAGGGCATGCACGGCGACCACGACCGGGGCGTCCATTCGGGCGAACCGGGAGATGGCCGAATGCAGGCCCACCGTGCCGGTCTTCATGAACAGGCCGAGTCCGTCGCGGTCGCGGGTCATCGACTTGACGTCGCCGCCGACGCTGAAGAAGGGGCCTGCGGCGTCGATCAGGACCGCGCGGACCGCGCGGTTCTCGTCGCACTCGGCGGCGGCGTGGCTCAGTTCGGCGCAAAGCCGCAGATCGAAGGGGTTTCCGCGCTCGGGCTGGTTCAGGGTGAGGTGGGCCACGCCGTCGCGCAGGTCGAGGGTGATGGCTTCGGTCATGTTTCCGTGCCTTCCACGATGATCAGAACCTGTCCGGTGTCGACCTGGTCGCCCGGGCCGACGGGGACCTCGGTGACGGTTCCGGCCGCGGGCGCGAGGATGGTGTGCTCCATCTTCATCGCCTCCAGCACCACCAGAGCCTGGCCCGCCCGCACGACCGCGCCCGGCTCGGCCAGCACCCCGACGACCGCGCCGGGCATCGGCGCGACCAGGGAACCCGCGTGCCGCGCGGCGGACGCGTCCGGGAACCTCGACAGCTCGGCCAACGCGGTCGAGCCCAGTGAACTATCCACATAGGACACACCGGCGACCTGGTGCACCGCGATCACCCGACGCACGCCGTCGACTTCCAGGTCGACCTGGTCGGGCGCCGCCGAGAGCAGTCGCACGGCGGGCAGTTCGGCGCCGTCGACCTCGATCGTCAGGCCGCGGTGGGTGAACCGGTACGCCACCTCCACAGTGCCGCCACCGCACGCATACGAGACGCGCCGCGGGATCCCGGCGACGTTGCGCCACCCGGACGGCAGCGTGCCGAGCACCCGCGCGGCGGCCCGGTGACCGGCCTGCGCGGCCAGCGCCGCGGCCGCCGCGTGCACCTCGACGGCGCGCGACGGCGCGAGGGTGGCCGGGTCATGCCGGGTGAGGTAGCCGGTGTCGGTGCGGCCCGCGCGGAAGTCCGGCTCGCGCAGGATGCCCACGAGCAGGTCGCGGTTGGTCGTGACGCCGTGCAGGTGCGCGCCGTCCAGCGCCCGGGCCAGCAGTCGGGCCGCGTCGGCGCGGGTCGGGCCGTGCGCGATCACCTTGGCCAGCATCGGGTCGTACGCGGTGCCGACAACCGACCCGTCGACCACCCCGCTGTCGACCCGGATGCCGGGCAGGGCCGGAATGCGGAACCGGTGCAGGGTGCCGGTCGCGGGCAGGAACCCGGCCGCGACGTCCTCGGCGTAGAGCCGGACCTCGATGGCGTGCCCGTCGATCCGGGCCCCGGTGACCGAGGGCGGCAGCGGTTCCCCTTGCGCCACCAGCAGTTGCAGCTCGACCAGGTCCAGGCCGGTGACCAGTTCGGTGACCGGGTGCTCGACCTGCAGGCGGGTGTTGACCTCCAGGAAGTGGAACGCGCCCGCGGCGTCGAGGATGAACTCGACCGTCCCAGCGCCGATGTAGCCGATGGCCTTGCCCGCGGCGACGGCGGCGGCACCGAGTTCGGCGCGCAGCGCGCTGTCGACCGCGGGCGAGGGCGCCTCCTCCACGATCTTCTGATAGCGGCGCTGGATCGAGCACTCCCGCTCGAACAGGTGCACCACGTTTCCCTGGCTGTCGCCGAATATCTGCACCTCGACGTGCCGGGGATCGACCACGAACCGCTCCAGGAAGACCGTGCCGTCGCCGAACGCCGACGCGGCCTCCCGGCGGGCGCCGTCGACGGCGTCGGCCAGTTCGGCCGGGGTGTGCACGACGCGCATCCCGCGGCCGCCACCGCCGAACGCGGCCTTGACCAGTACCGGGAACCCGACGCCCGCGGCCGCCGCGGCGAGATCGGTCTTGTCGGTGACGGTCGCGCCGGGCAGCACGGGCACGCCCGCCGCCGCCATCAGCGCCTTGGCCTCCACTTTGGACCCCATCGAGGCGATGGCCTCGGGCGACGGACCGACGAAGACCAGCCCCGCCTCGGCGCACGCCCGGGCGAACTCGGCGTTCTCGGACAGGAATCCGTACCCGGGGTGGACCGCGTCGGCGCCGGTCGCCACCGCCGCGGCGATGATCAGGTCGCCGCGCAGATAGGTGTCCGCGGGCGCGGCGCCGGGCAGCCGGACGGCCTCGTCGGCGAGTGTCGCGAAGGGAGCGTCGACGTCGGGGTCGGAGAACACCGCGACAGTGGCGATGCCGAGCGCGTGCGCGGTCCGCATGACCCGTGCGGCGATCTCACCGCGGTTGGCCACGAGCAGTTTCTGGATGGCCATGTCCCTCACATCCGAAAGACGCCGAAGCCGCGGCGGCCCCCGACGGTGGTCGAGTGCACGGCCGACAGGGCCATGCCGAGCACGGTGCGGGTGTCGCGCGGGTCGATGACACCGTCGTCGTAGAGCCTCGCGGTGACCGCGAACGAGTGCGACTCGGCCTCGATCTGGGCCTCGATGGCCTCGGTGCGGGCGGCGTCGGCGGCCTCGTCCACGGGCCGCCCGGCCGCCGCCGCCGACGCGCGGCCGACGATCGAGAGCACCCCGGCGAGCTGCGTGGCGCCCATGACGGCGAGTTTGGCGCCGGGCCAGGAGAACATCAGCCGCGGGTCGTAGGCGCGCCCGGACATCCCGTAGTTCCCCGCGCCGAAGGACGAGGCCATGTTGACCGTCAGGTGCGGCACCGCGCTGTTGGTGACCGCGTTGATCATCTTGGCGCCGTCCTTGATGATCCCGCCCTGCTCGTAGCTGGTGCCGACCATGTAGCCGGTGGTGTTCTGCAGGAACACCAGCGGCGTGTCGGTCTGGTTGGCGAGCAGGATGAACTCGGCGGCCTTCTTGGCCTCCTCGCTGAAGAGCACGCCGCGGTGGTTGGCCAGGATGCCGACCGGATACCCGTGGATCGAGGCCCACCCGGTGACCAGCGACGTGCCGTAGAGCGACTTGTACTCGCCGAACTCGGAGTCGTCGACGACGCGGGCGAGGATCTCGCGCGGGTCGAAGGGCACCTTGCTGTCGGCCGAGACGACACCGAGGATCTCGTCCGGGTCGTACCGCGGCGGCGCGGGGTTGGCCCTGGGCTGCGGGCCCAGCTTGCGCCAGTTGATCGTGGCCATGATCTCGCGGCCGATCCTGATCGCGTCTCGCTCGTCGGCGGCGAAGTGGTCCGCGAGCCCCGAGACCCGCGAGTGCATCTCCGCGCCGCCCAGGGTCTCGTCGTCGGCGTCCTCGCCGGTGGCCATCTTGACCAGCGGCGGACCGCCGAGGAACACCTTGGCCTGCCGGTCGACCAGCACCGCGTAGTCGCACATGCCGGGCACGTACGCGCCGCCCGCGGTGGAATTGCCGAACACCAGCGCGACCGTCGGCACGCCCGCCGCGGACAGCGCGGACAGCTCGTGGAAGATCCGTCCGGCAGGCACGAACAGGTCGGCCTGGGTGGGCAGGTCGGCGCCACCGGACTCCACCAGGTTGACCACCGGCAGCCGGTTGACCCGGGCGATCTCCAAGGCGCGCAACGTCTTCTTGAGCGAGTACGGGTTCATCGCGCCGCCGCGCACGGTGGGGTCGTGCGCGATGAGCACACACTCCACATCGGACACCACGCCGATCCCGGTGACCTCGCTGGCGCCGACGGTGAACTCGGTGCCCCAGGCGGCCAGAGTGGACAGCTCCAGGAACGGGCTGTCCGGGTCGAGCAGCAGCTCGATCCGTTCGCGCACCGGCAGTCGGCCCCGATCCCGGTGGCGCCGCTGGTAGCGCTCGCCACCGCCCGCGACCGCCAGCCGCACCTGCTCGTCGAGCTGGTCGAGCACGGCGAGCTGCGCGGTCCGGTTCGCCAGGTAGCCGGGCGCGTTTGTGTCCACTGTGGACTTGAGGACGGGCATCGATCGGCTCCTCGAACGCTCAGTAGGACCGGGGCAGGCCCAGGCTGTGCTGGGCGACGAAGTTCAGGACCATCTCCCGGTTCACCGGGGCGATCCGCAGCAGCCGGGCCAGGCCCCAGTACGGCACCAGGCCGTACTCGCTGGCCATGCCGTTGCCGCCGTGGGTCTGGATCGCGGCGTCGAGCGCGGCGAGCGCGGCCTCCGCGGCGGCGTACTTGGCCATGTTCGACGCCTCGCCCGCGGGCAGCCCCCGGTCGTGCAGCCAGGCCGCCTTGGCCGTCATCAGCGCCGCCAACTCGGTCTCGATCTTCGCCTTGGCCAGCGGGTGCGCGACGCCCTGGTGTCCGCCGATGGGGGTGTCCCAGACCTGCCGGGTCTTGGCGTACGCGGCCGCCTGGCCGAGCGCGTGCCGGGCGATGCCGACACACAGCGCGGCGCCGGTGATCCGCTCCGGGTTCAGCCCGCGGAACATCTGCCGGAACCCGTGTCCCTCTTGTCCGACAAGGGATTCCGGGCCGACGCGGACGTCGTCGAAGTGCAGGGTGAACTGCTTCTCCGGCAGCATCGCGTCGACCGACAGCGGCGTGCGAAGCAGGCCCGGGGCGTCGGTGGGCACGATGAACAGCGAGGTCAGCGCCGAACCCTGCTCGTCGCGGCCGGTCCGGGCCACGACGAGCACCGCGTCGGCCTCGTCCACCCCGGAGATGTAGTACTTGGTGCCGCGCAACAGCCAGTCTTCACCGTCGCGGGTGGCGGTGGTCGAGAGCCGGTGGGAGTTCGTCCCGGCGTCCGGCTCGGTGATCGCGAAGACGACCTTCGCCGTGCCGTCCGCCAGTCCGGGCAGCCAGCGGGCGCGCTGGTCGTCGCTGCCGAAGTCGGCGATCAGCTCGGCCGAGATGGCGGCCGAGACCAGCAGCAGGAGCAGCGGCGTGCCCTGCGCGGCGATCTCCTCGCAGACGATGGCCAACTCGACCAGGCCGCCACCGCCACCGCCGTGCGCCGCCGGGATGTTGACCCCGATGAAGCCCGCCTTGCCGAGCGCGGTCCACAGTTCTGCGCACGGCTCGTGGGTCGCCGCGCGCTCTGTGTAGTAGCGCGGGCCGAAGCCGCGCGCGATCTCGGCCACGGCGGCGCGCAGGTCACGGTGCTCGTCGATGTCGAGGAAGTCCACGGTGCTCCAAGTGATTAGTGATTCACTAGCGACCTTACCCCCTCGGATGCGAGACTGACCAGATGCAGACCGAACCGGCTCGGCCCCGGCACCGCGATCCCGGCCGCCGGGCGCGAATCCTGCAGGCCGCGGCGGAACTGGCCGCGCGCCGCGGGTTCCACGCCATCGCGCTGGCCGACATCGGCGCCGAGGCGGGCATCGTCGGCTCCGGGATCTATCGGCACTTCGACAGCAAGACGGCCATCCTCATCGCGCTCCTCGACCGCGGGATGGACCGGCTGCAGAACCGCGCCACCGAGATCGCCGCTACCGCGACCGACGACCGGCAGGCGCTTTCCGCCTTGGTCCGCGACCATATCAAGGTGGCCATCGAGGACCGCACCATCCTGGCCGTCTACCACCGGGAGGTGCACAACCTGCCCGAGGACGACCGCAGGCGGCTGCGCCGCGGGCAGCGGCTCTACGTCGAGGAATGGGTGCACGTGCTCGCCCCGCTGCGCCGCGACCTGGCCGACGCCGAACTCCGACTGGCCGTGCACGCGGCGGTCGGGGCCATCCAGTCGACCCTGTTCTACCGGGCGGGGCTGAGCGACGAGCGCCTCGGCGACCTGCTCGACACGATGGCGCACGCGTGTCTCGGCGTCGATCCGGCACCGATCGAGACAATTAGTGAATTGAAAGTGACTAACTCTTGATTTTGCCGGGTGCGCCGGGAATGCTGGCCACCAGTCCAGCGAGGATGCTGACGCGCACCCGGCTGGCGTAGCCGTCTGACCTCAGGAGACCTCGCCTATGTACCCCGGAGCGATCGCCGCTCAGACCCCCGACAAGCCCGCGCTGATCATGGCCGACACCGGGGAGACGCTGAGCTACGCCGAACTGGAGGACCGCTCGATCCGGCTCGCCCGCGCGCTGCACGACGCCGGGCTGCGCCCCGGTGACGACGTCGCCCTGCTCGCCGAGAACAGCCCGCGCTACTACGAGGTCTTCTGGGCGGCCATGCGCAGCGGCCTCTACATCACCGCGATCAACCAGCACCTCAAGGCAGCCGAGATCGCCTACATCGTCCGCGACTGCGGGGCACGCGCGATCGTCGTGTCCGCGACGCTGGCAGGCGTCGCGACCGAGATCGCGCCGGAGACCACCGGGGTCGAGCTGCGGCTGGCCTTCGGCGGCGCGGTGGCCGGGCACGGCGACTACGAGGACGCGCTCGCCGCGGCGGACGGCACGCCGCTGCCGGATCAGCCGCGCGGCAAGGACATGCTGTACTCCTCAGGCACGACCGGGGTGCCCAAGGGCGTCAAGGCGCCGCTGCCCGGCCAGCAGGTGCACGAGGGCGGCGACCCGCTGATCGCGGTGTTCGGCCCGCTCTACGGCCTCGCGGCCGACACCGTCTACCTGTCCCCCGCGCCGCTCTACCACGCCGCGCCGCTGCGCTTCGGCGGGATGATCCACCAGGTCGGCGGCACCGTGGTGATCATGCCGAAGTTCGAGCCCGCCGCCGCGCTCGGCGCGATCGAACGCTACGGCGTCACGCACAGCCAGTGGGTCCCCACGATGTTCGTGCGGATGCTCAAGCTGCCCGCGGCCGAGCGCGCGGGCTTCGACCTGTCCACGCACCGGGTCGCCGTGCACGCGGCGGCCCCCGCGCCGGTCGAGGTGAAGCAGGCGATGATCGACTGGTGGGGCCCGATCCTGCACGAGTACTACGCCGCCACCGAGGCCATCGGCATCACCCTGATCGACTCGCCGACCTGGCTGACCAAGCCCGGCTCGGTCGGCCGGGCGGGGCTCGGCATCCTGCACGTGTGCGCCGACGACGGCACCGAATTGCCTGCGGGCGAGGTCGGGCTCGTCTACTTCGAGCGCGAGGTACTGCCGTTCGCCTATCACAACGACCCGGAGAAGACCCGCCAGGCGCAGCACCCGGACCACCCGAACTGGGGCACCACCGGCGATGTCGGCTACGTCGACGAGGACGGCTTCCTGTTCCTCACCGACCGGAAAGCCTTCATGATCATCTCGGGCGGGGTGAACATCTACCCGCAGGAGGTCGAGAACGCGCTGACGCTGCACCCCGCCGTGTTCGACCTCGCGGTGATCGGGCTCCCGGACGACGAGATGGGCGAGCGGGTCAAGGCCGTCGTGCGGCCCGCCGACGGCGTCGAGGCGGGTCCCGCACTGGAGCGGGAGCTGCTCGACTTCCTGCGCGAGCGCATCGCGCACTACAAGGTGCCGCGCAGCGTCGACTTCGTCGCCGACCTGCCCCGCACCGCCACCGGCAAGCTGCAGAAGCACAAGATCCGCGACAGCTACCTGACCGCCCCGACCGCCTGAGAGACGGTGCCGCCATGACCTCGACCACCACCGCGCCCACCCGCTTCACCTATCCCGCCCGCGACGGCCTGGACATCGTGGCCTACCGCTGGGACCCCGAGGGCCCGGCCCGCGGCATCGTCCAGCTCACCCACGGCATGGGCGAGCACGTGCTGCGCTACGCCCACCTCGCGGGCGCGCTCACCGCCGCCGGGTTCGTCGTGTACGGCCAGGACCACCGCGGCCACGGGGCCACCGCGCCGTCCGAGGACGCGCTGGGTCAGATCGGCCCGACCGGCTGGAGCGAGCTGGTCAACGACATCGACCTGCTCGTCACGCACGCCCGCGGCGAGCACCCCGACCTGCCGCTGGTGCTGGCCGGGCACAGCATGGGCTCGTTCGCGATGCAGCAGTACCTGCTCGACCACAGCGGGCACGTCGACGCGGTGGCACTCACCGGCACAGCCTCGATCGACCTGCTCGAACCGGCCCTGAACCTCGACGAGCCGATCGAACTGTCCGCGTTCAACGCCCCCTTCGCCCCCGCCCGCACCGAATTCGACTGGCTCTCCCGCGACGAGAGCCAGGTCGACGCCTACCTGGCCGACCCGTACTGCGGCCGGGGCCTCGACATGACGTCGGGCAAGGCGATGTTCGCGGGTGCCCGCGCGCTGGCCGACCCCGAGCGGATGGCCGCCATCCGCTCGGACCTGCCGGTCTACATCGCCGTCGGCGAGGCCGACCCGGTCAACGGTCAGCTCGCGCTCGTGCACGCCCTGCTCGGCAGGCTCGCCGCGGCCGGGATCTCCGACGTCACTCTGCACACCTATCCCGGCGCCCGACACGAGATCCTCAACGAGACCAACCGGGACGAGGTCGAGGCCGACCTGCTCACCTGGCTGGACCGCGTGGTGCCCGTCGCGCACTGACCGCACCCGCTCGGCCGAGTCGTGGCCCGCGAGACCTCTCTCGCGGGCCACGTTCTCGTCGCACGTGGGCCGGATCATGTTGTGCCCGCTGCCCGATGTTGGTTGAGTCGACTGAATCGGGTGCAGCGCGGCGTCGAGAGGTATCTCATGAACGCAGCGGAAACGCTGACGGTTGACCAGGTCATCGACACGACTCGCTATCCACTGTCGGATCCGACCGGCGGCGCCTGGCAGGACGTGGTTTCGCACGCCAGAGCCGAACTCCGACTGCACGGCTGCTGTGTCCTGCCCGACTTCGTGCGACCGTCCTTGCGGGACGAGATGTGCCGCGAGGGCGCGGAGATCGCCCCACTGGCGCACTACGACGTCGAAGTGGTCAACGCCTACAACATCGCGACGGACACGCCGCTGCCCGACGGCCATCCCGGCCGCACCACGATGGAACGCGGCAACGCGTTCGTCGCGCGCGACCGCATCCCCGCGCACTTCGTCATCCACCGGCTCTACACCAGCGAGCTGTTCCAGCGGTTCGTCGCCGACTGCTTCGAGCTGCCCCGCGTGCACGAGCTCGCGGACCCGCTGGCCGGACTGTGCCTCAATGTCATCCGCCCCGGGCTGGCGCATCCGTGGCATTTCGACACCAACGAGTACACCGTGAGCATGCTCACCCGACAATCGCGGGGTGGCGTCTTCGAATACTGCCCGAACATCAGGTCGGCGCACGACGAGAATTTCGCCGACGTGCGCACGGTATTGGCGGGCGAGGGCGAGCGGCTGGTCCGCGGACTTTCGCTGCGGCCGGGCGATCTGCAACTTTTCAAAGGCCGCTACGCACTGCACCGGGTGACCACCGTGCGCGGCGACACGGCGCGCCATTCGGCGATCTTCGCCTACAGCGAGCGGCCCGGCGTCATCGGCAGCGTGGAACGGACTCGGCAGCTTTTCGGCCGCGTGCTGCCCGCCCACCTGGGCGAGGGCCGCGCCGTCCGGGGCGACCACTTGCTGGATTAGGAGTCGATTCGTGCGGTTCGACGCCACCGGGAAAGTATCCCTCGACCACATCTACACCGAACCCGATCCGCGCGCGTATTTCGGCGCGCTGCGCGAACTCGACTACCGCATTCCCGAGTTGGCCAAACCGTATTTCGGCACCCTGATCCAGGAATACCGGAAATCGCGGGAGGTCGACGTTCCCACGGTCCTCGACATCGGCTGCTCGTACGGCGTCAACGGCGTGCTGCTCCGCTGCGACGCGACGATGGACGACCTGTACGACCGGTACCGCGGCGACGCGTCCGCGCTGGACCAGGACCGACTGCTGGCCCGCGACCAGGAGTTCGTCCGCGCCCGCGACAGCAGGAACGCCCGGTTCGTCGGTCTGGACAGCTCGCTCCCGGCCCTTTCCTACGGGCTGTCCGCCGGATTCATCGACGACGCGGTACACGCCGATCTGGAGCAGCGCGACCCCACGGCGGAACAGCGCGAACAGCTCGCCGGGACCGATATCGTCATCTCGACGGGCTGTATCGGCTATGTCACCGAACAGACGATCGCCCGGGTCGCCCGCGCGCCCGGCGAACACAAACCCTGGATGGCGCATTTCGTGCTGCGCATGTTCTCCTTCGATCCGGTGGCCGACAGTTTGGCCGATCTGGGCTACGAAACCGTGCCCGTCGACCGGCTATTCCCGCAGCGCCGGTTCGTCTCGGCCGAGGAACAGTCGCTCGTGCTGGACACCCTGTCGGCAGGCGGAGTCGACCCGCGCGGCCTGGAGGACGACGGCTGGTTTTACGCCCGACTGCACCTCTCGCGGCCGCGCGACACCGGCGGTTGCGCGCTCGTCGATCTTGCCGCCATGATGGATATCGCCGCGTCGAAGTCCCCCAACCAGCCAATTCGAGGATGACCGTGAACAGCAGTCTGGACTGGTCCACCCGCACCTTCGGAAATGAGGAGCGGCTGCCGCGAGTGCCGTTGCCGACGGTGGCGGAAAGCTGCGAACGATTCCTCGCGTGGTGCGCGCCGCTGCTGACCACCGAGGAATTGGCGGAGACCGAGGCCGCGGTGGCGGCGTTCCAGCGGCCGGACAGTCCCGCGCACGAAGCGCACGCCGCGATCGAGCGCTACGACGCCGAGGACGGCGTGCATAGCTGGCTCGACACCTTCTGGCCCGCGCGGTATCTGGGCCGCCGCGACCGGATCGCGCTCAACGCGAACTTCTTCTTCCTGTTCCGGGAGTCCGACCAGAGCCAGGCGGACCGGGCGACCGGGCTCATCGCCGCGGCGGTCGACTACAAGCTCAGCCTCGACGCCGAACTCGTCGAGCCGATCGTCCATCGTGGACAGCCACTCTCCATGGCGCAGAACAAGTTCCTGTTCTCCTCGACCCGGATTCCCGGACCGGTGCAGGACACCGTCCGCGTGCCCTACACCGACCAGTGGCCGGGCCCGTCCGACGCGCGGCACATCGCGGTCTTCTTTCGCGGCACCATGTTCCGGCTGGATGTGCTGGGCCCGGACGGCACGCCGCACTCCCCGGACGACCTCGCGGCGGGGCTGGACGCGATCCGCAAGGCCGGTGCGCCGGGGGCCGCCGCCGACACCTCGGTCGGGCACCTCACGACCAAGGCCCGAGCCGAGTGGGCGGCAAGCAGGCAGGCGCTGCTGGCCGTCGACCCCGGCAACGCCGCCGCGCTCGACACGGTGGAGACCGCGCTGTTCTGCCTGTGCCTGGAGGACTTCGCCCCCCGCGACATCCAGCACGCGTGCGATCAGATGCTGCATGGCGACAGCGGCAACCGCTGGTTCGACAAGGCCGTGTCGCTGATCGTCTTCGACGACGGCACCGCCGGGATCAACGTGGAGCACTGCGGCCTCGACGGCACCACGATCCTCAACTTCGTCGACGCGCTGCTCGGCGGATCGGCGGCGGAGCACGCCACGCGGTCGGGCGCCCGATCCCAGGGCCTGCCCGCGGTCGAGCCGGTCGAGTTCGTGCTCGACGCCGACCTGCGGGCCGACGTGTCGGCCGCGGCCGACACGTTCGCCGCGTACGCGGCCGACACGGCAACGTCTCTGCTGTCCTTTGCGGACTTCGGTGGGAACCGGGCCAAGCAGCTCGGCATGTCACCGGACGCGTTCGTGCAGATGGCGTTTCAGCTCGCGCACAAGCGCACCAAGGGACTCATCGGCGCCACCTACGAGTCGATCGCCACCCGCCAGTACCGGCACGGCCGCACCGAGGCCATGCGCGTCGTGACGCCCGAGGTGCTGGCTTTCGTGGCCACGATGGAGGACCCCGCCGCGACCGCGGCCATCCGCCGAACGGCGTTGCGGACCGCGGGCGAGCGGCACGTGGCCCGCGCCAAGGAGTGCCAGGCGGGGCAGGCGCCCGAGCAGCACCTGTGGGAACTCCAGTTGGTCCACCGACGACTCGGCGCGTCGGAGCCGCTCGCGCTGTACGACTCCCCCGGCTGGCTCAAGATGCGCGACGACTACCTGAGCACGAGTTCCGCGCCGTCGACCAACATCCGGTACTTCGGGTTCGGGTCGACCAGCAGCCGGTGCATCGGCATCGCCTACGTGCTGCTGCCCGACCGGCTGAACCTCTATCTGAGCACACCCCGCGCGGTGGCAGGCGAGATGGCCGCGTTCGCCGACAACCTCAAGGACGCGGTGCGGGAACTGGAAGACCTGCTAGCCGACCCGGAAATGTCCTAAAAGGACCAGAAGGGCCACCCCTCGGGGTGACCCTTCTGCCGGGTCAGTCTTCGAGTTGGAACTGCATTGGTGCGGTATCAAATGCCGCACAGCGACAAGAAAGTCAGGCCGGTAGGTCGAGCGAACCGACCTTGATGGGTTCGCACGAAACGTGCCGAACGGCGCCATGCTGAACTCCAACATGCCCACAGACGGCGCCTTGGTGTCCCGATCGCGGGTTCGCACCCTGCTGGATCGTCAGTTCGACGCAGTTGTTGTCGCCGCCACTCCGACTGCTCTCTTGCGCCATTGACTGCATGGCGAGGCGGGCGACGACGCCCGATCGGTTTGATCATCGGATCAACGATCCGGTGTGACGAGCGTCGGATCCCGGCAGCGTAGTCGCCGGTTTGCAGCAGCCCGGAATCACGCAGGGCTGGAGTTCGCAGACGGACGCGGTGTCGGCCTCAGTGCGCAGGAAGGCGCGAAACTCCCGGCCGGTCAGCCAGCCTGGATACAGCTCACCTTGACCGGCGCCTTGGCCTTCCACAACATAGATAGGATCGAAAAAGGCGGTCACCTTGCCATCGACGGCTTCCATGATCTGGTATGCCGAGGGGCTCCAGTAAAGGCTGAAGAAATAGCCGCCGCCAGCCGAGAGCCGTCGCGCGATCTCCGGTATGCTGCCAGCCCATCCGTTGGGCTCGACGGCCACAACCGACGCACCATGTTCGATGAGGGCTATTCAGCTGGCTGCATAGAAGTGCAGAGCGATTACGGTTGAGATGGTTGCAGCGAATGTTGCGATGGGACGCCGGTAGTCGGTGTGCATGATCCGCCAGGTCTTAAAATTTGCGATGA